>JAYVVP010000320.1:0-8779 GCA_043786935.1 Pseudanabaena sp.
CAAAATCTGCTCTAAATATTGCTTTTGTTTCCCAACAGGTCTAGTAAAAGCGATCGTCTTTTTCTCCCTCACTCTTCTCTCTTCCCAAATATCTTAGGCTAAGGAGAAAACATCAATGATGATCGCTCCTCTAGAAAATCAATCAAACAGCGATCGCTTATTTACTCCTCTAGCGAAGATTCTCTAAGTCCGCTAAGTCTTGAAATCTACCAGATGCTAATTTGTTCTTTTTGAGGTTATCAAGATCTATAAATTTAACGGTTATATCGTCAAGTATTACTTCTATTTTGGACACGTAACAAGTTTAAAAGTCAATGCCATCTGGACTTGTGATTAAATCAATGCGGTTAGAGGGATAACCAAGCCGGATGATTTGATGCGGTTCTTGAAAGTCTTGGGCTGTCAGTCCTAAACTGCCAAAGCCAAATTCCGTTAATGCTGTAATTATTTTTTGCGAGGTTTCTTCACTAATTTCTATCCAAATATCGATGTCTTTGGTATACCGTAGATGTCCATGTACGGCGACTGCATAGCCGCCAATGACTAAGTAGTTAACTTGGTTGTCGTTTAATAATTGTATAAATTCTTTGAAGTCTTGGTTGAGCATTGTATTTGTATTGATGGTACTCTTGGCGAATTTGTTCGAGGGTTTCTAATCGTTTTTGAGGTGTTTGTTGCTGCCAGTATTGAAAATCGTTGGTTTGTTGTTTGATGTTAGTTTTAGTGATTACTTTTTCCATTTTTTTGAATTGTAGTTATTTATAGCTGTGAGCAAATCTTAGTTAAGTTTTTCGTTTTCTATCGGTAAGTCTTTCAAGTAGTAAAAGCGATCGCCTTTTTCTTCATCACTCTTAACTTTTCTCAAATATCTTAGGCTAATGAGAAAACGTTAATCCCATATACGCGAAATTGGATAAGCATCAAAAGCTGTGTCTCGACTAACTAGATGAAAAGAATGATTTATTCCTTGGGCAATTAGTATGCGATCGAATGGATCTTGATGTTTTATAGGTAAGTTTGGGAATGGAAGACTGGAGTATATCTCGATATCCCTAATCGTAATTGGTAGAAGTTGGATATTCATATATTGAAGTTCTATTGGTAATGCTTCAATAGGGTGATTTATTTGTAATTTACCAATATTAACTTTAATGGAAATTTCCCAAAGGCTGATGATACTAAAATACAGGTCATTTCGCGCATCTACGATTCCTTTCGCTGTAGTACTGAGTTTAGGATCTTCGCTCAAATACCATAAAATTACATGTGTATCTAGAATATATTTCATATTACATATATTCCTCTAATTCTTCCAATGGCTCATCAAAATCACTTGACATAAAAATTTGACCAGCCCAACTCCCGTAGCCATGCTGTTGTTTTGCTGGTTGTTCATCAACGATCTTGACTATTGGATATTTGTTAAGTAGATATTCTGCATAATGTAAAAGTTCTGTTTTGAGTGTGTCTGGCATATTGATTACAACTTGCCATAAGGCGGTATCGGTATTCATAATTTCTCCTTTTTGAGGTTCACTAAAAATATATTAACTTTATAGGTCTCGCAAGTAATAAAAGCGATCGCCTTTTTCTCCCTCACTCTTCTCTCTTCCCAGATATCCTAGTCTAATGAGAAAACATCAATAGCGATCGCCTATCTCAAAAAAAATTAATCAATTAGCGATTATCTATCTATTATTCATTTGGTATAGTTCCCATATCTTGTAATGATCGCCGTGTTTCATCAGGTACCCGATCTTTCTGCTCATCCGTAAGTGGTTCATAGGTTGGGACATAGGGCGGGTTAGCTATTTCTTGATTAAGGTGCAATAGCTTTTCTAGTAGGTCGTCACTGTCGTTAAAGCCGTAAAGTTGCATTACGAGTTTATCGAGCTTGGCATGGAGTTTATAAAGTTGGCTAGCGGGTTCGTGAAAGTATTCGTTATAAAGTTTGGTGATGCCCCATTGTTTGCTCTCCATTTGCTCTGTGCGATATTGATGGAGTTCTTGCATCGCGGCACAAATTTTTGCGACTAGGGGACTGGTTTTATTTTGTGGGAATGGGAATGTCTCAAAACAGGTGTTATGCGTGTATCGAGTTGTTTCTCCTAAAGACGAGCTTTGAGCATTTACCCATAGCCTATGAACTTTTGATGTCAAAATTCCTAATACATAAAAATCATCAGATGCAACAACTTTAATAGAGTTATTGGGCAGCCAACTTGATTCACAGGGTAAGAAAATAAACCACTTAGAATGAGCAGGAACAGCAAAATAAATATTTAAAGGAGCTATCGCTGTTCTTAATGCTTCATGAGTTCGTTTAAACCGCCACCATTTATCTCTTAAGATTGGTTCACGATTATTATCTCTTTCTGGTTTAACATATTTTTTAACGTGTTGAAAAGGAAGTTTATACTCACTAGCTTCTTCAATACTTCTGTTACTAAAATCAATAATCCAGCGAGTAGGATGACCACTTGGAGACTTGGCTAAATCTGATGCATCAACAAAAAACTTGACGATTTCTTGGTTTTTTAGATCGGATTTTATCCAGTCTTTAGCAATTTTCTCGTCAATCACAAAGCTTTTCCCCGTAGGCATTACACCTTGAAAGCAATTATTTAAGTTTGCCTTTATTCTTAATGATTTTGTAACATCAGTAGATGAATTTAGCGACGAGTTAACAGATGAAACGATCTTGCCATTTAAGTATACTTGCTTTGGTTTTGTATAGCACCAGTTAACGATACTAACATATACAGCAGCTTCTCCAGACCAAGGTTGTGACGATATTGCTTCATGAATAAAAGCATTGTTTTGGATAATGTAATCTAATGAAGATATACGAGATTTTCCTTGACAAATAGTGTTTGTGGCAACTAAACCAGCTCTACCTTTCTTTGACAAATTATCATGGGCAAGACGAAACCAATAACTACTAATATCTACTTGATCTTTGACATCACTAAACTTATTGAAAATTTTCTCAGACTGTTCATCACCTAATTCTTGACGCATACGATAACCTCCCAAAAATGGAGGATTGCCAATAATCGCGTCAGCTTCAAACCACTCAGAAAACAAAGCATCCTGACACACAATATTATTATCTAGAACATCCAAAGGTAAAGCAGGTTCAGATAGATTGTGCTTATCGATCGCTACCTTCCGAGCGATCATCAAAGTCACTCTAGCCAACTCCACCGCAAACGGATTTATATCCATACCAAAAAACTGATTAGGCGTAACCAAACCCATTTGCACTTGCTGCGAGATTGTTTTTTGCTTAGTTGCTAACTTGGCTAATAACATCACCTCGATCCGCTTTAGCTCTTGGTAAGCAAGGTATAGAAAATTTCCAGAACCACAGGCAGGATCTAAAACTCGATAGGCTTGTAACTCTAATTGCAAAGCATTGAGATCAGCGATCGTGCTAGCCGAATCGATTTTTTCTTCCCAATACCTTGTGATTGTCGGTACAACAATTTTCATGATGTCCACTTCAGACGTGAAATGCATCCCCCTTGCATGACGTTCCTTAGAGTCTGAAGTCGCCTCAAAAATACTGCCAAAAATCGCAGGTCGGATATTGTCCCAGTTTTCCCTAGCAACAATATCTAAAATCTCTAATTCTTTGTGGGTCAACTCAATCCCATGAATTTTCTCGAATAACCCGCCATTAAAATAATCAACCCCCTTATAACGCCCTGCGGGTGTAATCCCCTTACGGTTCATCTCTTGAAATAAACCACCAATCAAATCGTAGGTACTTGCTCCATTAAGGCAATCTTGCACACAGGTAACAAACATCGCATCAGGCAATAGCCCCCGATCTTCTGCAAACATAGCTAACACGCATTGCAAAATAAATTTTTGAGCAGTTAGCTCCGTAAATCCATCTTTACTAGCTCTAGCTTTGAGTATTTGATATAGCCCACCTAGTCGGTTTGCTGCTTTTATCGTCACCTCTACCTGATTATTTTTAAATACAGGTGCAGCACTGACTGCGATCTCCATGAAACGAAATGCACTAGCTCGATTAGGCAAGTCTGCGATCGCTACCATATCTACAGGCGTATCGACTTGCAGATTAAAGTCATAAATCCAAAACTCATCAAAATTGCAAAGGATTACATATCTAGGGCGATCGGGTACTAAATAAGTCCAATATTGAAAAGCTTGTGAGTAATGTTTATTAAGATCCTCACCCCGTTTTTTCATCTCAATGAGAACGCCGCCATTACCCTTACTCTGAGGACGTTTCCAGACTAGATCCGCAAAGCCAGTTTTACCCTTAGCACTACCCTTCTTAACCCGATACTCATAAACTGCCCCCGCCTCAATCGCTCCTTTATGATGAAAAGCTTGAAAAAAACGATCTAAAAATGTCGAAGACTCTGATTTTTCGTCACCTTGTAAAGTGGAATGGAAGTCAACAAAATCTTGAAGTGCTTCAGACATCTTTGTTTTGATTTATTTTGAAGAAAAATATTAGGCATTAATCAGATATTTAATCTAGCATTAAAACCAACCCATGCCACTGTGTCGATTTGGTTGGATTTATCGCAAAAAATCACAAAATTAAGGCGATCGCTATACTCATAAACTCATGTCAAGCCTGTCAATCAAGGTGAAATGTTGAGCCAATTGTTCTAAAAACTAATTGAGTATTGCTGTAGATAGCGCGATCGCCCAAAATAAAGGTAGGATTCCCAATGAACTATTAAAACCTTTACGCAGCAATACACCACAACCGTCATGGATTATCCCAAAGCTTTGGGCTATGCTCAGCCTGCCGAATGGCAACCTCACAGCGCCTGTTGGCTAGCCTTCCCCAGCCATCGTGATCTGTGGTTAGAAGATCTCGATATCGTTCAAACAGAATTTGTTGCCCTTGCGAGAGCGATCGCCTCATCAGAATCGTTAGAGATATTAGTACTAGCAGAAACTGCCGAGCTAGCAAAAGAACTATTGGGGGATTTACTCGTTCGCTTCCATCAGATTCCGTTTGGCGATATCTGGATGCGCGATATTACGCCGATCTATGTCAAAAATGCTGATGGAAAACTTGGTGCTTTACACTTTCAATGGAACGGCTGGGGTGGTAAATATCTGCTGGAACATGACGATCGTGTAGCTGAAAATATTCTTCAAACACTCGATATTCCTAAATTTGAATTTGATTGGGTGTTAGAAGGGGGCGCTATTGAAGTTGATGGCGAAGGAACTTGTCTGACCACTAAACAATGTTTGCTCAATCCCAATCGAAATCCGCACATGGATCAAGCCGCGATTGAGTCTAGCTTAAAATCAGCTTTGGGCGTGGAGAAAATTCTCTGGATTGAAGACGGTCTGCTCAATGACCATACCGACGGGCATATCGACACGATCGCTCGTTTCATCGCACCCTATACCGTCATGTGTATGGAACCAACTGACAGCAATGATCCAAATTATCGAGTTCTCAATGATATTGCTAAACAATTAGAAGAGATGACTGATGCCAAGGGTCGCAAATTAAATGTAATTAAAATCCCCTCCCCAAATCTTGTTCTGGATGATGAAGGAGAAATTATGCCCGCTAGTTATCTTAATTTTTATATCTCTAACGACAGCGTGATTATTCCTACCTATGGCTCTGACAATGATGATCTTGCCGTTAATGAAATTGCTAAGCATTTTCCAACTCGCAAAGCGATTGGGCTTTCTGCAAAACATATTCTTTTAGGAGGGGGCGCATTCCATTGCATTACCTGTCACCAACCTAAATAAGAAAGGGTAGTACTTTGCGCCACACTTTTTAAGCAGATTGCCAAAGAGGAATAATCATGTCATGGATAGAACTTAGTCTCGATACTACCGCTGAAGCCGTTGATTGGGTTTGGACATTACTCACCAAAGCGATCGCTGTCGAAGATATGCAAATCAGCGAATATCAAGATCGGCAAACTAATACAAAATGGAAATTTATAATCCAGATATATTTGCTAGAAGATGCCCGAATTCATCAACGGATAGAGGCGATTGCTACAATCCTTGCGCCGCTGTATCGCGCCTCTTTAACAACGGAATTACAAACTTTTGTAGTTGAACAGAAGCCATATCAGATTGAACAGAATATAAAAAACTCTTTGATTCGGCGAATCGGCGATCGCTTGGTAATTCTATCTGCTGACTCCATTTATCAAGCTAGTAATTCCCAAGAGATAACCCTGCGTTTGCAAAATAGCCTCGCTTTTGGTACAGGACTGCATCCCACCACGATTTTAAGCTTGCAGCTTTTAGAACGTCATGTCAAACCCTCAATGCATACCCTCGATCTTGGCTCAGGTTCAGGGATTCTCAGCGTCGCGATCGCCAAACTTGGTGCATGAGTTCTAGCGATCGATATTGATCCGATCGCCGGAACCGCTACTCAAGACGCAGTGCAACTTAATCAAGTCGCGTCACAAGTTACAGTGACCTGCGGTAGCCTCGGCAGTGCTAGCCAGCTAGGGCATTGGTTAGGTGGTGATAGCATTGAATCTGTTCCTGAAATCAAGGCAAATGCACAATTCGATTTGATCGTGGCAAATATTTTTGCAAGAATACATATTTCCCTCGCCGCTGAATTTTATAAAGCTTTACGTTCTACTTCTATACATTCAGGAATACTTATCACGGCAGGTTATACAAGCGATCGCGAAGAAGACATTACGGCGGCTATGAGAAAGGCAGGATTGGCAGTGTATGGTCGCGTCCAAATTGATGAATGGATAGCGATCGCTTTCTCCAAAATCTAAAATTAGAGAATGTACTTTGCCTATTTTTAAAAGATTGCAACAAATCTTCAAATACTCCTCAACTCTAAAGCCAGAAATACAAGCGATATAGACATAACTTTGACGAGTAGCGATCGCTACCATCTAAGCGCATATATTGTTTAGACTTAGACTGACTTTGCAAAAAAACTTTACAAAAAACTTTGTTAAGAGTAGAGTTTTGCATCGCTCTCATTAAATTAAATAGGAGTTGGAGGATATATGGTGTATACCCCTTTAATTGGTTTTACTCTATTTGTAATGATATTTTTAGGAGCAGCATTTACCCTGAGCTATTTCTGGTGGGCTGACCGCTACAAAACCCCAGAAGTCATTGCAGCTGAAGTAATGCAGTTCTCAGAGCAATTTACTAACGCATTGTCAGTTTTCGCTGTTGGGATGCTAGCCTTTGGCATCATGCTCATATTTCTAAACTTTTCTGTCAAAGTGGTAAGCTAGTCAAAACCTTTACTAGTTAAGGTTTTAACTTAGTTAAATCATTCTAATCCTCAGATTTTTCTCCGCTATCGCAAAGGAAAGCAAGATTTGATTTCTTGTTATATCTCTTTCGGAAGATGTAGTAAAAGGGAAAGAGAGAGTTGATGATTAAATTATTTTAAAGCCTTGTTTTTTATTAACTTTTTTATTCGCAAAGCACTAAATTTTTTAGTATAATTTTGATAACGATTATCATTTTTTATCTTAGCATCAGCACCTATGCTTGAAGTGCAAAATTTATCAGTTCGATATCGCGAAGTCGCCGCGCTGTCAGATATTTCCTTTAGCCTAAACAGTGGCTCACTGGTTGGATTGATTGGTCCCAATGGGGCAGGTAAAAGTACTTTACTTAAAGCGATGCTCGATTTGTTGCCAATTCAAACAGGTAAAATTTTTTATCAAGCAAAATCTCTCAAGCAGCAACGTCAAAAAGTTGCCTATCTGCCGCAGCGATCGCAGATTGATTGGGACTATCCTGTGACCGTTTGGAATGTGGTGATGATGGCGCGTACTCTCCATACTGGTTGGTTTGGCAAGATTAGCCGTCAATCAAAAGAAATTGTAAGTGAAGTGTTAGAGCGCGTCGAACTTTACGAATTACGCGATCGCCCGATTAAAAATCTTTCTGGCGGACAGCAACAGCGGGTATTTTTAGCAAGAGCGTTGGCACAACAAGCCGATGTGTTATTTCTTGATGAGCCGTTGACTGCGGTTGACAAAAAAACTGAAGCCTTAATGTGGCAAATCTATAATGAGCTAAGGCAAGAAGGTAAGACTTTGCTGATTAGCTGTCATGAATGGGGAACTACGCTTGATCGCTACGATCAACTGTTACTAATCAATCGTCATTTGATCGCCAGTGGTACGCCAAGACAAGTATTGACACCTGAAAACCTGCAAAGCGCCTATGGTGTTTTATTTGAGCAAAGCGATCGCGGTGATTATGCTGAAGAACTATTATTTTGCTAACTTTATACATAAAGTAGAAAATTTTAATTGTCTTTAGGCAATAATTGAGGATTGAAAATGAAGTTTTACTGAATAAATAACAATTTTATTGTAAAGGTTTGTGTGGTTTAAGTGCAATTCACTCAGCTTATACGTCGCTCAAGCATGATCTCAAACAGTACGATGTGATACTTATTTTGTAAGCAAATTGTGCATAACCTAGGCTAAATAAATATGGCTGATATCGTAGACACTGCTATTAAAGCTGGTTCTTTCAATACACTAGTTGCTGCTGTTAAGGCTGCTGGTTTGGTAGAAACGCTTAAGGGCGCAGGACCATTCACTGTTTTTGCACCCAGTGATGATGCGTTTGCTAAGCTTCCTGCAGGTACAGTAGACGGATTACTCAAGGATATTCCTAAACTTAAGAAAATCCTCACCTATCATGTCGTTTCAGGCAAGGTAATGGCTGCTGATGTGGTTAAGCTGAAGTCAGCTAAAACCGTTGAAGGTTCAGAAGTAAAAATTGA
>JAYVVP010000321.1:0-3110 GCA_043786935.1 Pseudanabaena sp.
TGCTGGGCTGATTGCTTACTGCCATCAACCTAAAAAGCCTTCTTTAAATTTTGATTCTAATCTCAAGCTTTCTGCTTAACCCGAACTGACGTTATTTAGGGCGATCGCACCACACTCAAGTCATAAACTTCAGTTTTACATTCGGGAATATTCACTGAAAAAACTATTGGTGGATCGCTACATTCGTAACTCATAGCAGCTAGATTTAAGCCCTGTCAAAGCAAATTTTCCTGCTTCGACACAATATTGCGGCAATTCCTTGACTACATTCTTCTAACTTTAATAATTTGTAAATCTAGAAATATGCAGCCCTTAGTTTCCATTATTATTCTTTGCTATAACTCAGAAGAATGATTATTGCTTACTTACCGCTTATTTTCGCTTTATATCCTAAACCCAGCAAAAACTGCAAAATTTTCTGACTGCAATCGCCTTGAATCTCGATCGACTGATCTTTGCCAGTACCACCTGCACCACACTGATTTTTTAATTGTTTAGTTAGCTTTGCCAAATTCTCGGCTGTTGTCTGAAAACCCGTCACCTCAGTTACTGTCTTTCCGCCTTTGCCGCGGCGTGTTACTTGAATGCGGGGATTTTGCTGCTGTGGAGGCAAATCAATTGCTTTTTGTTCTAAATCTTCTTCTTCAGGTGCGCCGAACTCTCGGTAAACAACACGATTTTTGGTCATTATTCCACCCAAGCGGCTCGCCATGCTAATTCTGCTTCAGCGATAGTCTTTTGTAGATACTTTTTCTCTAATTCCGTTTCCAAATGTAACATTCGTGCTGACAAAACTCGCAGTTCACCGCGATAGGACATCAACTGGCGATCAGTAAACTCAATTTCCGAAAGACGAATACTCATCTGCTGAGTTTTGTCATCGGCAACTAAAATTTGGCGATCGCTTAGCAATTTGTTAAGCGTATCCATACTTTCATTTAGACTAGTACCAAGTAGAAGATCAAGATTTTCTTGATTAGTGCGACTGTTTTGATCGCATTCTTCTAAAGTTTTTTGCATATTGTTGCTCAGCAACTGGATCGTCTGTCGTAAATCCTCTTGCAACTTTTGACGTGATGAGAGGGAGAGCGCTAGAAATGCTTCAGGACATTTTTGAGTACAAAACTTGAATGTAGCCAGCAAAATCTTTTGCTGCACGGCTATAGCGATCGCTTTTGCGTAATCAAGATGTAGTAAATCAATCCGACTAACGACATTAGCGATCGCTTGTTGAATATCTTTAATATCTTTATCAATACGCACTAACATCGTCATAGTTCACGGTATATATTTTTGTTCTTCTAGAACTTTGATTTTCAGTCAAAAACAAATAATTTGTTTAAAGCTCAGCAAAATAAAGCTCTAAACAAATTATTTGTTAATAGTCTATTCGCCGACTACAAAACGGACAAAGCGGCGCACCTTGACATTTTCATTGAGTTTAGTGCCAGTTAGCTTTACTAACTCGTCAACGGTAATGCTTTGGTCTTTGATAAAAGGCTGATCGAGCAAGCACATTTCTTTTAAGCGCTTTTCGATCCGACCTAGCACAATCTTGTCACGGATAGCTTCAGGCTTGCTTGCCAAATCATCTTTACCTGCTTCGATTTGCTTTTCACTTTCAACAAAAGCCTCAGGGATATCAGCAACACTGACATATTCAACGTTAGGGCAAGCCGCGATTTGCTTTGCAACGCTGTCAGCTAGTTCTTTGAGTTCTTCACGGCGAGCCACAAAATCGGTTTCGCAGTTAACTTCAACCAGCACACCAATGCGACTGCCAAAGTGAATATAACTATGGACAACTCCTTCAGATGCAGCACGGCTTGCTTTTTTGACAGCAGAGGCTAGCCCTTTTTGTCTAAGGTATTCAATCGCCTTTGTAAAATCGCCACTAGAATCGACGAGAGCTGCCTTACAGTCTTTGATGCCTGCACTAGTTCTCGCACGTAGCTCTTGAATTTGTTGGGTAGTAATTTCTGCCATATTAATAAACTTGTTTGGGATGTCTAAGGCAACATTTCAAGGAGCGAGATGTTTTGCTCGTTGCCGAAAATATTTCTAAAATGTTTGCAGTACACCAATTTATCATAATTTAGGGCACATAAAGTTTCCCCAAGATTCTAAAACTTGTGGCGATCCTTACTTCTCCTAATAAGTTTTTGTTTTTTTAATTTGCTACAGGACTTTGAAATTTCACCAACGATTTAGGTATTGATTGACAGAGCTTCACGATTATCTATCTACTGAATAATAGATTCACATTTGTAACAAGAGAGAATGTACATCGCGCGTTCTCTTTTTGTTTAGCTCATTTGTTTAGCTCAAATGTGAAGAGTTAGATTTATCTTTTTGCGATCGCACTTCTTGCGCTCTAATGCGTTGCCAAACTTTCCAACAGGCATAAGCCATCAATAACGTACTAATCGCTGCATATGTACCACCCGCAGGCATTCCTGAAACTGCCATCGCGATGCTACCGACCCAGAGAGTCAGGGCATAAATAAATAGAACCGTGAGCCGCTTTGATACACCTGCTTTGACTAGTCGATGGTGTAAATGTTGATTACCAGCCGCCATGGGGGACTCACCTTTGCCAATGCGCTGTAAAATCACGGCTGTCGCATCGACGATTGGGACTGCCAAAATCATGTAAGGCATAATCAGAGCAACTGTGGCTACAGCCTTAACTAAACCGATCACGCTTACACCCGCAAGAGTAAATCCTAAAAAATACGCGCCACCATCGCCCATAAAAATTTCGGCTGAGCTTTTGGGCTTAAAGTTGTAGCGTAAAAAGCCCAGACATCCGCCTGCTAGTGCCGCTGCAATTAAAGCCGCCGCAGGTTGCTGCATAAATAGACTAGTAATTAAAATTACAGCGGCGGCGATCGTGGTCACGCCTGCGGCTAATCCATCAAGTCCATCCAGCCAATTGATTGCATTTGCCATACCCGACAGCCACACCATCGTAATTGGCAAGCTAAACCAGCCAAATTTAATGATGCCGATAAATGGTACGGATATAAAGTCAATTCTTACGCCGACTCGCCATGCGGCCGCTGATACTGCTAACTGAGCAATTAATCGAGGTAAGGGTGGTAGGTTAA
>JAYVVP010000322.1:0-3108 GCA_043786935.1 Pseudanabaena sp.
TAAAACTTCGACTAATTCTAAAAGCATATCTGAGAGCAGATCGACACGCGATGATGAAGAGATGGTCATGATTTAAAAAAGATTTAAAAACTGCAATGATTATAGAATTATTTAGATTGCTATCAGTTGAATAGGGAAGCAATTGCTAAGAGCCTGCGACAAGTTGAAAGTAAATCTCTAATTAGAAATTATCTAAGCTTTTTTATTCAGAAGCCAGACAATTACAAATTTAATTGCGGCGGTTCTAGCAAGGGAAAAACAGTTGTTTGACCCATTTCGCCTATTCAGTACCATCGCTGGTTATATTACTGAATAGGCGATCGCTGTTTTATTCAATGCTGCTATCCTTAGATAATTTACTTTTAGTTTAAGAAAAAGAAGTTTCATGATGTTTGATTAACGTCTCCACGGGTAAAGCGCTGCGAAGATGTTGCCAAGGTAGAACTTGAGCAATATCCCAATCTTCGTGTACATACCAAACTAAAGATGGCAATTGTCCGCGCAATTCCTTAAAGGCGCGTTTGTAGGAGCCATCGCTAGGAACATCGCCATCGCTATAACTACAAGCTAGACGTAATAACTTAGTCAGGCGGCGATCGCCTCGAGAGATCATCGCTTGTATGATCGAATCTTTATAGCTTTCAGGGCGAAAATCAATCCCTTTGGGCAATAGCTTTTTGCGGAAATATTGCATTTTTTTTTCTGCTGTCGCGCTTACACCTTGCCACTGCCAAGGAGTATGAGCTTTAGGAACAAAAGTACTGCAACCAAAAGTAAGCTTCAGTTTGGGAGCAGTCTTCCGAAGAGAAATTAGCATCTCAATCGTTTGTTCGATATCTTCATCATTTTCCATAGGTACACCAGCCATACCATAGAGCTTCAATGATTTCAAACCACCAGCCTGAGCATTGATAGCCGCTTGACCGATTTCGTCATTGTGAAGCTTCTTATTAATGATTTCTCGTAAACGTTCCGAACCACTCTCGATCGCGATTGTCACCGATCGACTATCACGAGTGGAAAGAATGCGCGCTAATTTTTCGGTTAGAGTATTTGTCCGAACTGAGGCAAGACTCAATCGTATATCGTCAAACTGAGGCTGAGCAAGATAATCCAGCAACGTATCAAATTCAGGATGTTGGGTAATTGATGCACCGAGTAATCCTAAACGCTTGGTAACTTCTAATCCTTTTGCGATCGCAGGAATTAAACTAGATTCTAAGCTAGCAGTTCTAAAGGGAAGTGTTAAATAACTCGCCAAACAGAAGCGACACATCTCGGGACAACTCCGCACCACTTCCACCATAAAGATGCTCTCCCATGCTGCTTTTTCAGTGACGACCGTTGAAGCTGAGAGGGTGTTACCCTTATAGGTTTGTTTGTGAATCGTGGAGGGAATATCTGAATCAATTGGCAGAATTGAAGCGATCGCGCCATCATTCGATTTATAAGTAACCGCATATAGCGATGGAACATAAATTCCATCTATTTTTGCTAAATGCCTCAATTTCTCCTGACGACTAGCATAACGGACTTCTTGATAAGCATTTAAGAAGTTCCCAATTAATTCTTCGCCATCGCCTAGCAACACAATATCAAACCATGCAGCAAATGGTTCAGGGTTTGCTGTTAAGACTGGTCCACCACCGAATACTAATGGATGTTCGTCAGCGCGATCGCAAGTATCAATGGGAATCTCAAACTTCTTCAACGCCGCAAGAATATTGACGTAATCGAGTTCCCATGAAAACGAAAAGCCTAATATCTCAATCTTTCGTGGTAAATCCTCATGGGCATCGGTAAACCAACGACTCACACTCAACTGCGATCGCGTTGCTAAGTTTGCCCAAACCCCTTGATAGCCTAAGCTGGTGATTCCTACAGTGTAAGTATTTGGGAAAGCAAAGACAATATTTACTGCATCATGATTTGGTGTAGCAGGGTCAAACAGTAAATATTCGGACTGAAAATAGGATTGATTCAAGGTTCGGAAATATATCGCAATGTCTCTATTATGTCATATCGGTAGTGTTCCAGAGTTGTTGTGAAATACTAGACTGAAAATTGCAATAGGCAAAAAAAGTATGGTATTTGAAGCAGCCGAATGTCCAACCTGTAGAGGAGTAGATATCCATAGACATGGACAAAGTGCCACAGGCGAAAAAAAGATACATTTGTCGTAACGAAAACTGTACTCGCAAGACTTTTATTCTCGATTACATCCACAGCAGTTTGACCATGATATTAACTCGATTTTAAAGATCGCCCCTAACGCAACTTCAACAACCCGCGATCGCCTAAAACCTAACCCATCAAAAAGCGATTGCCTCTCAACTCAATCTCAAAAACCCGCGATCGCCTAAAATATATAAAATCACTATTTATGAATTGTTAGATGTAGTTAAAAACTGTTCATTTGGTTGAGATGGAGATTGTTTAATCAGTCTCATTAATAAGCGTAAACCTTCATTAACTGCTCCTGAATCTGGGAAAAGTTTCGCTACATCAGGATCTAGTTGCACAGTGAGAGGCGATCGCTTCCTGCCTTGCCCACGAGTAACAACAGTGAGCTGAGTAAAGTCGTATTCGGGGCGTAAATCATCTTCCATTTCAAAGTTCTGACTCATATGCTTTATGTTCTTTGCGAGTGGCTGGACGGGAGCTAATTAGGCGTGTGATATGTGATATCTTTGCGATCGGTGTAAGAAATAACTAGTAATCCTCCTCTGGCTGATTCTCCCATGATAAGAAAACGTTGTTCTTGAAGTGAGTGTTCTGGATCGGCAAAGGTTAAAAATAACGGATCATCAAATACAGAAGTGGCTTCATCGAAAGAGATTCCATGCTTAGCAAGATTGCTTTTGGCTTTTTCCTCATCCCAATCAAACAACATGGCTCGAATTTACTACGGCTGATTATTGGATTATAACAGAAGACTTCATCGGAAATAAAGAGGAGAGAAGACATAAGCATATTTCCCCATTGTCAGTTTAAAGTTAAGCAACCTTGTGATGTCTGATCGTACCCCTGAAATTGTGCAATCCACAAGAAGTTTCCATAACAACGTCAACATAATTCTCTTTTCGATTTCTAAAAGTATGATGAACA
>JAYVVP010000323.1:0-3103 GCA_043786935.1 Pseudanabaena sp.
AATTAATTTAAAGATGCCATTAAGCTGGAACGAGATCAAAAGTCGGGCGATTGCCTTTTCGCAGGAATGGGAGCATGAAACTTCTGAAGATGCTGAGGCTAAATCGTTCTGGGATGGCTGGTTTCGAGTATTTGGAATTTCACGGCGACGGGTGGCGACATTCGAGCAATCGGTCAAAAAAGCAGATCGTAAACAGGGTTTCATCGATCTGCTGTGGAAAGGAACGATCTTGGTAGAGCATAAATCTAGAGGAAAAAGTCTTGACAAAGCCATGCAACAGGCAAAAGACTATTTCCCTGGATTGAAAGAACACGAACTACCGAAATATATTTTAGTTTCGGATTTTCAAAAATTCAGGCTTTACGATCTAGATACCGATGCAACGACAGAGTTTGAACTCAAAGACTTTGTGCAGTGTGTTCATTTATTTGGGTTTATTGCTGGATATGAGCAGCGCACCTATAAAGATTCCGATCCTGTCAACATCGAAGCTGCCGAATTGATGGGCAAATTGCACGATCGCTTAGAGGAGATTGGTTATAATGGACACGATTTAGAAGTATATCTAGTCCGCTTGCTATTTTGTTTATTTGCAGATGATACAGGGATTTTTGAGAAGGGGATCTTTTGGGAATATCTGGATTTACATACAAAATCAGATGGCAGCGATTTGGCGATGCACCTCGCTTCGATCTTTCATGTCTTGAATACACCTAGAGCAAGGCGACTAAAGAATCTAGATGAAAATTTAGCACAGTTTCCCTATATCAATGGCAAGCTATTTGAGGAAGTCTTGCAGCCTGCGGCGTTCGATCTCAAGATGCGCGAGATGTTGTTAGAGGCTTGTGCGCTGGATTGGGGGAAGATTTCACCAGCAATTTTTGGCTCGATGTTCCAAGCGGTGATGAATCCGAAAGAACGCCGCAATCTTGGCGCACACTATACATCTGAAAAGAATATCCAAAAGCTGATTAAACCGCTATTTTTAGACGATCTATATCTAGAGTTTGAGAAGGCGAAGAGTAGTCGAGGTAAGCTGCAAGCCCTGCATACAAAGATTGCTACTCTACATTTTCTCGATCCTGCTTGTGGCTGTGGAAATTTCTTGATTATTACTTATCGCGAGTTACGAGATCTCGAAATCATGATTTTGCTGGAGTTAAATAAAAGCGGTCAGTTGGTGACTGATATTAGCTCGATTATTCAGGTTGATGTAGACCAGTTTGCAGGAATTGAATACGATGAATTTGCGGTGCGGGTAGCTGAGGTGGCGATGTGGCTAATCGATCACCAGATGAATATTAAGGTAAGTAATCAGTTTGGTCAATATTTTGTGCGGCTACCATTAACAAAGGCGGCAAAGATCGTACATGGTAATTCGCTGCGGATTGATTGGGAAACGGTTGTAGCTAAAGATAAGTTGAATTTCATTTTAGGAAATCCACCATTTATTGGGAAGCATCTCCAAAATGCCGAACAGAAAGCTGATATGGAGCTTGTTTGTCAAGGTGTGAATGGTGCTGGCGTATTGGATTATGTGACGGCTTGGTACATTAAGGCGGCTCAGTTTATCCAAGATACAAATATTTGCTGTGCTTTTGTCAGTACAAATTCGATTTCTCAAGGCGAACAAGTTGGGATTCTGTGGCAAGAGCTTTACCATCGATACAAGGCTAAAATACATTTCGCTCATCGTACTTTTAGCTGGAAAAATGAGGCAAAAGGAAATGCTGCGGTTCATTGTGTGATTATCGGATTTGGATTACAGGATATTGAAAATAAGAAGGTTTTTGATTATGCTGAGATTAGAGGTGAGCCGACAGCAAGAAAAGCAAAAAATATTAACCCATATTTAGTAGAAGGGGAAGACTTAATAATTTTAAAAAGAACTAAACCCATTTCTAATGTATCTGCAATATTAGCTGGAAATAAAGCAATAGATGGTGGAAACTTGATTTTTGACGATCGCGAAAAAGAAATATTTATTAACGAGGAGCCTCTGTCAGAGCAATACTTCAAAAAATTCATTGGCTCGGATGAATATATTAATGGGAAGAATCGCTGGTGTTTGTGGTTGGTTGATGCCAAACCACAAGACTTGAAACAAATGCCTTTAGTGATGAGCCGAATTGACAATATTAGAAAAATGAGGTTGGCTAGTACTGATAAACAGGCACGTTTTCTAGCAGAGTATCCGACAACTTTTAGAGACAAGCACAATCCTAAATCGGCGATTATCGTTCCATTAGTTTCATCTGAGCATAGAAAATATGTACCGTTTGGATTTATTGATAAAGATACAATTCCAAGCAATCTTTGCTCTTTTATCTCAGATGCAACTCTTTATCTTTTTGGAGTTCTCACATCTGAAATGCACATGACATGGGTAAGGTATGTGTGTGGAAGATTAGAAAGTCGTTTTCGTTATTCAAATACGATCGTTTATAACAACTATCCATTTCCTGAAAATATCAGTGACAAGCAAAAGCAAAAAGTAGAACTAGCCGCGCAAGCAGTTTTAGATACAAGATCAAAGTATCCAGATAGCAGTTTAGCCGATTTGTACGATCCACTGACGATGCCACCGGACTTGGTAAAAGCACATCAAGCATTAGATAAAGCTGTAGATCTATGTTATCGTCCGCAGGTATTTATAAATGAATTGAATCGGATCGAATTTTTGTTTAGTCTATATGAGACTCTAAATACTCCTTTACTCAAACCTACGAAGAAACAGAAAGTGAAGAAAAATTAATTAGTGGAATTTACTTTGGTTATAGGGGTTTATCGGTATTAGGTATCAAGAGAAATACTAGTACTGTCTAGGTTTAAGTGGTGAGCAGTGCCCACCCTACAAAGATTAGTATTTGGCTCGATCGATCGAATGTCATGAATGTTTTCTCGATACTAGATGATGAAAACGCCAGAAGAAGATGATTGCAGAAACACCAATCCCGATCGATTGTCCGAGCCATAAACCGCTACCGCCTAATGATGTGTGAAAACCCAGCCAGTAGCCACTGGTTAAACCGACACCCCAAAATGCTAACAAGCTGAGAATCATCGGGACGCGGGTATCTTGCAAGCCGTAGAGAGCACCCAG
>JAYVVP010000324.1:0-8723 GCA_043786935.1 Pseudanabaena sp.
CAACATCAATCCTAAGACTCTCTACCAAAGGATTAGGAGAAGAGAATGGCGATCTAATTCTCTATCCCGAAGATTACCTGTTGTCATAGAAATTATGAAAGCTTACGAATTTTCCACTACGATTACACCTGACGGAAAGCTTGATTGGGTGCATCTCAAGTTTGCGATGAATATTTATACTTAGAGAGATAGGGAGTAAAAGAAGAAGATAATTAAAGGCAAGAAACAAAAGGTAAAAACATGATAGAAGAAAAAAGACTTGAACTAGAAAATCACGTAAGCGCAATAGCAGCAATCCTGTATGAGGACAGCAAGAATAGAGAACCAGAAAAGCTAAAAACTTTAGAAGGGATAGAGTTAGAGGTACGTGAGCAAGTACAGAAATATGTGAGTAGAGAAATCGGAATTTTTTTATTGGCACAGAAACAGGAACAAAAGCAGGTCGAATCAGAAAACTAAAAAGCTGTTTGGGAGAACTGAGAATAACGGAAAAACAAGCGCAGAAACTAGAGATAAAGGCGCATAGTCAACTGAGTCCCCAACTAGAGAAATGCTGCTTATTGTTGAGCGCGAATGCATCATATGCCAGAGCGGAAGAGGACATCGAAGTACTAACAGGGATCAAGGTGTCACATAGCATTCATCAAAGATTAGTACATCAAGTGCAAATTCCTGAACAAATAGCCACAGAGGAAATAGAAGCAATCAGTATAGACGGAGGCAAAGCTAGGGCAATGGTTCCGCGTAATGAGTAAGAAAAAGCATTGCAATATATGCCGTATGAAGTTAGTAGTAAAAGATAAACTTTGGTTAAAAATACCAGTGTAATGAATCTATTTGCCGATGTATGCCCAGAATGTAAGAGTGAAGATGTATGCGTTGATCATCAGTATAAAACTAAAAACTATGGAGTTAGGAAGATTTATTACTGTCGAAGATGTGACATTTATTTTAGTGAAACCTTTGGTACACCAATAGCAGGCTTGACGACAAAGCTGAGTCGGATCGTCGAGATACTCAAGGCTAGAAGTGAAGGGATGGGACTAAACGCGACAGCCCGCACATTTAATGTATCGAAAAAGAGTGTAATTGTTTGGGAGAGACGGCTAGGAGGAGTCAAACCGACGTTGATGCTCTACGCTTTGCTGCAAAAGTTCATCCATCAGGATATAGAAGGCGATGAGTTGTATACCAAGGTCAAGCAAAATATTCCTGCCCCAGACTCAGAAGGATGGACAATCGTGTTGATGGAGCGCGGTAGTCGATTTCTATGGGAACTCCAATGTGGGCGCAAAGACCAACTACTTTTTGAAGAGGCTCTGCAAGTCTTGTCTGAAGTAATTGCACAAACAGGAAGTCTCAATTTATTCACTGATGGCGAAAGACGCTATGGCAATCTGTTATTTGACATCTGCCATCAGGTAATCCGAAATGGTTCTGTCGGTCGTCCCGCCAAAAAGCTGTTAAAGGGGGTGTGCATTCGACTCAAGAATAAGGGCGCAAAAAAGAAATCAGGTCGTCCACGCAAAAAGTATCAAGCCCCTGTCCCTGAACATCCTGAAACCAAGAATCTAGTCAATGACAAGGATATTCATGCCAATCATGTTGAAGCTTTCAATGCATCTCTGCGACGACGTAATTCCGCTTTTCGTCGCAAGACGAATACTTATGCTAAATCCCGTAACAACTTGCAAAGAACTCTTGATGTCTTTTGGCTAGTTCACAACTTTGTACGCTCTCATTTCACCACTAAAATTGTTCCTGCTGTGAAGCTAGGTGTTATGGATGTTGGGCTTTCTTGGTCACAGTTGTTTTCTATTCGATATGTCTTTTAACTGGCTTCAAATATACTTTTGTGTGTCTCACTTGACGGAACCAGTACCTAGTCGCTCTAAAAGCTCATAATTGTCGTATATACGTTCAGAAACCTTCTGCCACTGAGGATTCTCTACAAATTGGCGATTACAATCACGACATTTATAATTTTGTTTTCCATGGCGTGTACTACCGTTTTTAACTACTGAAATAGATTGGCAGGATGGACAAGATGGTCGTGTTTCTGTCATTGCTTTGCTTTTGAACAACTATCTAAATATTTTCCTCTTTAGGACTACCAAAATTTATTCCCAAGGTATGCTTGTATTTCAGCGCATTCAGTTAGAGATTTCTCGATTTATTGATACTAAATTCTGGTAAATTTCCATGCGATTACTACGATCTTGCAAAATGAATAACCTCGTCGTCAAGCTCTGAATAAGATTAGAACCAATCGCGATCGCTAATTGCGACTTGCATTTTACTAATCGCTTCATCGACAGAGAGTACACCAAGTTCGCCGTGCTTACGACTGCGGATACTTAAGGTTCCTGCTTCGACTTCCTTCGCTCCGATTACTGCCATCACAGGGATCTTCTCAAGTTCAGCTTTGCGGATTTGCTTCGCCATGCGATCACCACTATGGTCTAGATGAACTCGCAGACCTGCTGCCTTCATTTTTGTAACCACTTGTTCGGCATATTCCAGTTGACCATCAGACACGGCAATCAACTTTATTTGAGTAGGCGCAAGCCAGAGTGGAAAATCACCTGCATAGTTCTCAATTAGCACACCGATGAAACGCTCTACTGAACCAAACAAGGCGCGGTGAATCATGATCGGTTGATGACGTTGACCATCCTCACCGACATATTCCATCTTGAAGCGATCAGGTAGATTGAAATCTAACTGAATCGTCGAACATTGCCAACGACGACCGATCGCATCTTCAATTTTGATATCGATTTTTGGTCCATAAAATGCGCCACCACCTTCATCGACAATATAATCCCAGCCCTTCTGATTGAGAGCCTGTTTGAGCGCATTGGTTGACTTTTCCCAAATCTGATCAGAGCCGACATATTTCTCTGGTCGAGTGGAGAGATTAATTTCGTAGTTCTCAAATCCAAATGTTGAAAGGATTAATTCAGCAAGATTGAGAACGCCGAGAATTTCCTGCTCAATTTGCTCCTCGGTGCAAAAAATGTGAGCATCATCTTGGGTAAAGCCGCGCACCCGCATCAGTCCATGCATGGTTCCAGAGCGCTCGTACCGATATACAGTGCCAAGTTCTGCATAGCGGATTGGGAACTCTTTGTAGGAATGCAAAGTATCTTTGTAAATCAACACATGAAAAGGACAGTTCATCGGTTTAAGTTGATAAACCTGATGTTCTACTTCCATCGGCTGAAACATACTTTCGCGATAGAAGTCATTATGCCCTGAGATTTTCCATAGGTCTAGATTTGCCATGTGAGGCGTGGTGACTGGCTCATAGCCATTCTGGGCATGAGTGTCTTTCCAAAAGGTTTCGATCAAGTTACGAATGATCGCACCGCGTGGATGCCAAAAAACTAGCCCTCCACCTGCTTCTTCTTGGATGCTGAATAGTTGTAAGTCTTTGCCAATGGTACGATGATCGCGGCGCTTAGCTTCTTCGAGCATTTGATGATAGGCAAGAAGTTGTTCAGGTGTTTCCCATGCTGTGCCATAAATACGTTGCAGCATCGGATTTTTTTCATCACCGCGCCAATATGCGCCTGCAATGCTTTCTAAAGCAAAAGCATCAGGATTAATTTCACCTGTGGAACCAAGATGAGGACCTGCACACAAGTCCCACCAAGGCTGTTTTTCAAACTTGTCGGGATCACCAATAAAATAGCGACTAATATTTTGACCTTCAGGAATTACTGATAGCAATTCAAGTTTATAAGGCTCATTAAGTTTCTCAATTTCTGCTTGCATCTCATGGCGAGGCAGTTCTTGTCTAATAAGAGGCTGATCCCACTTGATGATCCGCTTCATTTCTTTAGCGATCGCCTTTAAATCACTAGGGGTAAAATGCTCAGCGCGATCAAAGTCGTAATAAAATCCAGTCTCAGTGGAAGGACCGATCGTCACCTTAGCATCGGGATATAACTTTTGGACTGCCATCGCCATCACATGAGAGCAAGTGTGGCGAATCCGCGATAGGTTTTCTTTATCGGCTTGCCGCAGAATATCACTGGGTTTAACTTCGCTCGGCTTTACTGCAACTGCATCCATAACTTGATGTCGTGACCTTGTATGTTGATTTAAAAAATGAAAAACTTAACTTTAGGCTACCATCTTAACTTTTTTTGCTAGGTATTACGATTAATAGTGCAACTTGCATTTGTTAATAACTAGGATGCCACAAACTGCAAGCTTCACGGCAGTTACGATGGTTAACTCTGTAGACGCAAGATAAATTTTGCTAAATCTGGCGGTTATTCCCACAGGACGTACAGTAAGGCAAGTTGCTATCGATATATAATCCAAATCAACCTCAGAGTAGTCAAAAAAATGGATATTCATGCACTAAGAGAAGACTATAAACAAGGAGAGCTTCGACGCAAAGATCTTCAGGATAATCCCTTCAAACAATTCGAGATATGGTTTCAACAAGCTTGTAGTGCGGATTTACTAGAACCAAATGCAATGACCTTAGCGACAGTCTCTGCAAAGGGACAGCCATTTATGAGAACAGTATTACTTAAATATTTTGATGCTCAGGGATTGGTATTTTTTACCAATTATGAAAGTCGGAAAGCGCTTCAGATAGAGACTAATCCCAAAGTTTCGATCTTATTTACTTGGTTACCTTTACAACGTCAAGTCCACATTACGGGAACTGCCGAAAAAGTAACTACCGCAGAATCACTGCAATATTTTACCTCTCGTCCTAGAGGTAGTCAGTTAGGAGCTTGGAGTTCTCAACAAAGCTCTGTAATTTCTTCGCGGCAACTTCTTTTAATGCAATTTGAAGAGGTTAAGCGCAAATTTTTGGATGGAGAAATTCCGTTACCTTCTTTTTGGGGTGGCTATCGGGTCGTTCCCGACAGCTTTGAGTTTTGGCAAGGCTGCACTAATCGCTTGCACGATCGCTTTTTATATACTCACCAAGAAGATAAATCATGGCAGATTCAACGCCTAGCCCCTTAAGCTGAGGCATTCTTCCCTATCTAGAAATTTATGATGATTTAAAACAATCTCCAGAGAGTATAAATCAAATATTTCCCTTACCTGTGGGCGATAAAATCCGAGCGCGACTCAAATAGAGCTTGCAGCGTAAAGCATTGCTCCAATTAGTCCCACTTCAGGATTAAGCACAATATGAATAGGAATATCTTCTAAAACAGGGCTAACTCTTCCTTTACTTTTTAAAATCCGTAAAAATGTTCCGTCTTGAAGCAACGGTAATATTTTGGAGGCAATGCCGCCAGCAATATATAATCCACTATTAGGAATTAATTTTAAAGCTAGATTTCCAGCCTCGGCGGCATAGGTCTCTATGAACATTTGCATCGTCTCCATAGCTAAGCGATCCTCCTTAGCCATCGCCGCCTTAGCGATCGCCGCCGCTGCGTCAGATTCATGATCTCCTGATTCCCATCGCTGCACTTTTTCGGCAATTTCTGCAGACTCAGGCGCAGTTTGCCGATCGCGCAAAAATTGATAAATCGCGACAATTCCTGTTCCCGAAGCCACGCGCTCTACCGATACGCGATCGTGATGCTTTAGCAGATATCTCAACAACTCAATTTCCAGATCATTTCTTGGTGCAAAATCTGCATGTCCACCCTCAGTTGGATATACCTCATAACGATAGCCATTCCATCCCAAAAAAGCCTCACCTAATCCTGTCCCCGCGCCAATTACCCCAATCGGCAAGCACGCCACTGCTCGTCCTGTCTGTAAGGTATGTAGATCATGAGACTTCAATCCTAAAACTCCATAGCCAACTGCCACAAAGTCATTGATTAAATTTACGTTAGCAATATTAAATTCTTCGGCAAGGCGATCGCTATCAAAAAACCAACCTAAATTAGTTAATTGTGATTTGCGATCGCGCACTGGGCCCGCAATGCCAAAACAAGCTCCTGCTATGGTTGGTAAATCACTTAAATGTATTTTTGCATTTGCTAGAAATTCGTGTAAAACACCTGAAAAACTAGCATAGTCAGCACCAGCAAAGCGCTGCTCATAAAGCGATTTCAATTCTACGGAACTATGGTCAGAAAGCCGCAAAAGCGTTTTTGTGCCACCAATATCACCAGCTAAAATCATGGTCATTTGAATTACCTTTTGATAACAAACCTAACCCTAAACAGCATTTTGCGGTTTAATCAGCTTTAATCATCTTAATCTCTAGGTACAAGTCTATTGAGTGCATATCTTGCCGCCGCCGCAACCTGTGGATGTGAATCTTTAACTAAATAGTTTAAAGCTGACAAACTCTTATCACAGTTAAGATGTCCTAAAGCTTCAGCCAAACGTTGTCTAGTCAACCAATCATCAGACTGAGCAAATCGTAAAATTTTATCAACACAACGCACATCCCCCACCTCACCTAAAGCCGCGATCGCTGCTTGATGCAACATCGTTTCTTTACTGTCTAAAGCTTGAATTAGGGCATCATAAGCACGCACATCACCTAAATTCCCTAATGACACTGCTGCGCTAAAGCGTACTAACCACTCAGTATCTTCATAAAAGGCGCGTAACAAAGGCTCTACTGCTCGATTATCTTGCAAATAGCCCATCGCTCCCGCCGCATCAGCACGAATTCCATAGTCATTTTCAGTTTCTAAAATTCTTGCTAATACTGGAAAACAATCTTCCGTATGCTTTAGCCCCAAAGCAAATACAGCCATTGAGCGAATTTGCAAGTTTTCATCATCAATTACCTTCAAGATTAAAGGCACTGCATCATCAGGTGATAAATCTCGCAAAGACACCAAAGCACGCAGGCGATCGCGCGAGTTTTCACTTTCTAACTGCTGAGCAATACCGCTCAAATCTGGGTTTGGATTTACAGAAGACATATAAAAATCACTTAGCTTAGTAAAGGTCAGGAAATCAAATTAGGAATTTACAATATCTAGAAATGAGGAATTCTTAATCAGTCGGAAATAGCCCAGCTGGGTGACTAAAAGTTCAGACTTTGTGTGCTAAGATTCACTACGACTAATAAGTATATTTACGTAGCTAACTTAGCAGTATAAACTTTCTAAATTATCTATTTTGCGTAAATCTACTCCCATAGATTGATTTAAAAATAGTGATATTTAACGAAATTTATGTTTAGATATACTTATTAAAAAGTAAAATTTACTCTCGTGAGGAGTTGAAGTGAAAAAAGTTTCTTTGAATTTAGTAGGTAGCTTGAGCTTGTTAGGAGTTCTTGGAGCTGTTGTAGCAAGCCCTGCATTGGCAGAAACTACAACTGGTATCTCACAAGTTAGTCAAGCTATCAACAATGATCCAGTTGCACAGAACGTCACATCAGTATCTCAACTAAGCGATGTTAGACCTACTGACTGGGCTTTTACTGCATTGCAGTCCTTGGTAGAGCGCTACGGTTGTATCGCTGGCTACCCTGACCGAACTTTTCGTGGCAAACAAGCAACCAGTCGCTATGAGTTCGCCGCTGGCTTAAATGCTTGCTTAGACAAGATTAATGAAATCATCTCTGCTGGTTTAGCTGACAAAGTTAGCAAAGAAGACCTTGCTACTTTGCGAAGACTTCAAGAAGAATTTGCGGCTGAGCTTGCTACTCTCCGCGGTCGTGTAGACGCTCTTGACTCCAAAGTTGCTAAGCTTGAAGCTCAACAGTTCTCTACGACGACTAAGCTTTCTGGCGAAGCGATCATGTCCGTACAGGGCGCTAATAATAATTTGACAGGCAATTTGACAAGCCCTGCCTCTCCTAGTAGCACTAACATTTTTGTTTCCAGCCGTGTTCGTTTAGACCTCAACACTAGCTTTACAGGCAGTGACCTGTTGAAAACCAGACTAGAAGTTGGTAATGGTGGCAGCTCTATTCCTACCGCATTTAGTGCTGGTCAAACTACTGGTACTACTGGAGTTAATAGCAACATTGGCTTCAATACCTATGGTCAAGACTACACAGGTCTAAGTTCAACATTTACACTAGCTAAGTTGCGTTATGACTTCAACCTCGGTGATGCTCGTATTTCTGTCGGGCCTGTAATGCATGCCTACGATCACATCGACACTAACAGCTACGCTAATAATGAAGCTGTTGACTTTGCTTCCACCTTCTTTATCAATAATCCTTTACTAGTCTTGATCAATGGTCAAACTGGTGGAGCTGGGGCAGCATTCGATTTCAATCCTGGCAAAGGTGCTTTCAGCTTGCGTGGTCTCTACCTAGCAGGAAATGGCAACCGTCCTACTGCCGATCCTGCTTTTAATACTAACGGTGGTTTATTTGGTGACGCTTATCAGGCAAGTGGCGAGATAGAGTTTGCACCTAAGAATGCTAATGGTGATGAGCCTTTTGTAATCAAGTTTACATACACTAATGGTGCGGTAAACAATGCCAACATTAATGCTGGTGGTGTAAACGCTGAATTTAAGTTCTCTAAGAACATCGCTATATTTGGTCGTTATGGCTTCGGAACAATCGACAACCGTGGTGTTGCGGCTGCAAATGCGGCATATACAAAAACTCTATTCAATCCTAGTAATACAACCACAGCAGGCAACTTAAGCCCTCAAAGCTTCATGGTTGGCATCGCTTTCCCTGACTTGTTCAAGGAAGGATCCATGGCTGCAATTGCTGTTGGTCAACCTTTCATCGACCGTAGTGTCGGTAATCAGACTCAAACTAACTTGGAAGCATTCATCAACTTCCCAGTTAC
>JAYVVP010000325.1:0-8707 GCA_043786935.1 Pseudanabaena sp.
AGCGAATTTTAGTTATTGAAGACAACCCTCAAATTATAGATAATATCCAAAAGATTTTATCTTTAGAAGGCTTCCATGTAATCGCTGCTCAAAATGGAGCTATAGGTCTACAACTGGCGAAAGAAGAGCATCCTGACTTGATTTTGTGTGATGTGATGATGCCAGAACTAGATGGATTTGCCGTTTTAAAAACGTTACGTCGGAATTCTCTAACTGCTACTATCCCGATCATTTTTCTCACGGCAAAAACTAGCCATGATGATGTCCGTGAGGGGATGGAGCTAGGAGCTGATGATTATTTAACTAAACCATTTACAATTCCAGAATTACTAAAGACAATTTCCACCCGAATTGAGAAGCAGGAAATAATTAAAAAAGAAGGTGCCGCAAAATTAGATAGCTTAAGGGTAAATATTGCCGCCTTTTTACCTCATGAACTATTAACTCCATTGAATGGCATTTTAGGAATGTCAGAATTATTACTCGATGACTATGAATCAATGACAGCCGAGGAAGCTATGAATTCAATTCGTGGTATTTATAGTTGTGGGCAGCGTTTGCATAGATTAGCGCAAAACTTTATATTATTCTCAGAGCTAGAAGCAAGTGCAGCAAGTTCTGAGCTATGGAAAGACAATCCTGATCTTAGCGACACCAAAAATATCATTAGTATGACAGCTTATAGTTGTGCTACGAAAGAAAATAGGGAGAAGGATTTAGAACTAGGTTTAGAAGATGCGATCGCCAGAATTTCATCCAAACATCTTACTAAAATAGTTGAAGAGATTGTTAATAATGCTTTTAAGTTTTCCACTACAGGTACTTCTGTAGGATTAGTCAGTAAAGTTGATGAACACTTTTTTAGGCTGTACATTACCGATCAAGGCAGGGGTATGACATCGGAACAAATAGTTAATATTGGCGCATATATGCAGTTTGAGCGCAAACATTATGAGCAGCAAGGTAGTGGATTAGGCTTAATCATTTCTAGGCGAATTGTCGAACTATATGGGGGAGAATTTTCGGTTGAAAATACAATTAGTAACCAAACCGTGGTCTGTATTAAGTTGCTAAAGTAAGTACTATGCGATCGCCAGTTGTGTAAGTAAAAGGTTTTTTAAAATTTTAAATGATTCGGCTAAGCTAAGATACAGAAAAGCTTGTTATGTATACTTATTTTACTTCGGTTTAGGAGGTTAGAAAATGACTATTACTTTATCAGTGCAGTCAGATACTGATCAAGAACAGCGATTGTTTATGCCAGGAACTTATAATTGGCATGAGTTTGAAGCTTTGAAATCTCTGTTAGCAGGATCGACTGGTTTACGCATTACCTATTTAGATGGATGGATTGAATTAATGACTTTAGGAGAACCCCATGAACTGATTAAATCTTTGATAGGGATGTTCTTAGAGACTTATTTTATTGAGATGGGTATTGAGTTTATCCCCGCTGGAAGTGCTACTCGCCGAAGCGAAGAAAAAGGGACTTCTTTTGAGCCAGACGAATCTTATTATCTTGGTCAGAAGAAAGACAATCCTGACCTCGCCATTGAAGTGATTTTGACCAGTGGCAATTTACAAAAACTAGAGAAATATCGCCGCTTCCAGATCCTAGAGGTGTGGCTGTGGGAGGATAATCAACTAATGATTTACTGTCTTAAAAATAATGAGTATCAAGAAGTTTCATGCAGCCAACTGTTGCCAGATTTATCAATCGACCTCCTAGTGCGCTGTGTGCAGATGTCCTCTCGCTTAGAAGCAATGCGAATGTTTAAAGAGGGTTTACGCCGTGATTGATGGGGGTGCGGATTGCTGTTGCAACTCTAAGAACTCACGGATTCGTTTAATTTGAAAATCACGAGCATAATCAAGAACTTGATTGGCGAAAGGGCTAAAAGTGCGATCGCTTTCTTGGAGAAGGATGACCTCATCTTGAATTGCGAGTATATCGCCCATGCGGGCTAGGTGAATTAATTTTTCTAAGATGTCAATTGAGGGAAAGACGATAGGTTGTGTAATTAACTCAGATTTGTCATTAGAGATATTTGTAGCCATATTTAAAGTTTCATATTGCCAATCAAGATTGAGCAATGATTGCATTGTATAAAACAAAGTATCAGGTTCAACGGGCTTGGCGATGAAAGCATTACATCCAACTTCGAGACTAAGATTTCGATCTTGATTGAAGACACTCGCTGAAACCATAATAATGGCCGTTTTTTGGAACATCGGTAACTGCCTTAATCGCTTAGTGGTTTGATTCCCATCAAGATGTGGCATCACCATATCTAACAAGATTAAATCTGGCTCAAATACTTGAGCTTGGATAAGACAATCTTCACCATCAATCGCTTCAGCAACAATGAAGCCAAGCGGAGAAAGCAGATCGCTCAGTACCATTCGATTTTCAGTCTTGTCATCGACAATCAAAATTTTGCGGCGATCTCCTGAATAACCCGAAATCGTGCGACTATCTATTGGCAAAGGATTAGCGTGATTAGGAACTTCAGTTAGTTCAATCTCAAACCAGAAAGTACTACCTTGATCTAAAGTACTTTTGACTTGTAGTTTTCCGCCCATCATCTCGACAATTTTTTGACAAATAGGTAAACCCAAACCTGTACCTGAATAACGACGAGCGCGATCGCCAACCTGTTGGAATGGTAAAAAGATATCCTCCAATTTATCAGAGTCAAGGCCTACGCCTGTATCCGCGATCGCAAAATGAACTTTGTAGCTTTTACTCGCTTCGCAAGGCTGAGCGCTGACAGAGAGACAAACATTACCGCGATCAGTAAATTTAACTGCATTCCCAAATAGATTAATTAGGACTTGGCGCAAGCGTTTTTCATCGCCATACATTGTGGTAGGTAAGGAAGTAAGCGGTTGATAGACTAACTCCACATCTTTCGCGCGCACTTGTAACTGAAACATATCAATAATGCTTTGTAATAATTTAGGAAGCTCAAATTCATTAGGATTTAGTTCTAGTTTTTTAGCTTCAATTTTAGAAAGATCGAGAATATCATTTAACAAGGTTAGCAAATGTTCACCGCTCCGCTGAATGATCGCTAAGCCTTCCATATGCTTATTGGGGTCATGGCTGCGTTTAAGAATTTGAGCATAGCCCAGAATGCCATTTAAGGGAGTACGTAACTCATGACTCATATTTGCTAGAAATTCACTCTTAGCTCGGTTTGCAGTATCCGCAGCTTCTTTAGCAGACTGTAATTCTTTCTCAGCCAGTTTGCGATCGCTAATATCTTTGATCGCATAAATTGCACAAATTTGACCACCAAACTCAATACTTTCGGAAGAAACTAACCCTGTGATTCTTTTGCCCCCTTTAGTTACAAAGTCCGCTTCATAGTTAACAACTTTTCCTTCTATATCCAAAACTGCTAACATCTGATCGCGATCTTCCAAATCAAACCAGAGATTTAAATCTGTCGGATTTGAACCAATTGCTTCTTCACGACTATAGCCAGTGATTTCTGTCCATTTATCGTTTACATCAATATGGTTGCGAGTTTCCATCGAATACAAAGCCATACCGTCAGGGTTAGAGCGAAATGCTTTAGCAAATTTTTCTTCTGATTCTCGCAAAGCAGCTTCTGTAAATTCATGCTCAAGAATTTCTTGTTGTAATGCTTGAGTCCGTTCATCCACTTTTTGCATCAAAAGGTGCGAGTATTCCTCTAGCCTTGTATGCGATTTTTTCATCTGATGGCTCATCTGATTAAAGGAAGTTGCTAAAATCGCTAACTCTTTGACTAGACATGAATATTCAACTTTTTGATCGAGATTTCCTGCGGCGATCGCTTGACTTGCTTTACTTAATTGAGTGATCGGGCGACTAATTCTTCGCGCGGCAAAAATCCCAAATATAGTCGTCAAACCTAAAGCTAGCAAGGATAGCAATACAGTTAATCGAGTGTTTTCGACAATTTCTGCCATGAAGTCAGAAGCTGGTACAACAATTACAATTTGCCAACTTAATCCATAAGCATCATTAAATTTACTAATCTGAAGGAAGTGCGGCTCTCCATGAAAATTGATAATTGATTGCTGAATTTGATTGTTCCCTTGATTAGATAAATCCTCCAACCTTTTAGCAACAGTACGGGTTAATTCGTCTTGACTTTCAGTTGCCAAGATTCGTTCAGATTTATTGTCTCTAGCATATATAGATGCATCAGGCTTAGAAGTTGCCACTAACTTACCCGATGGTTCAACAATAAATGTTTGTCCGCGATCGCTAAATTTAGTCTTCTGCAAAAAAAGATTGATTTCTCCTAAACGCATTGATGCACCTAGTACCGCTTGTAACTCTCCATTAGGTGCAAACAAAGGCTTGACTGCTGTAATTGCTGGTTCTCCTGTGATCAGGTCAATATAAACTTCGCTCCATGTATCTTGCTTAGCGGCGATCACCCTCGAATACCAAGGGCGATCGCTTAATTCAAAGCCTTTTTTTGCTAAAAGAATTGTCTGCGGTCTTCCCATCTCATCAGTCATGTAGGTGGTGGTAGAGTTCTCTACTGCTAACCTATCTTGGATACGTCTAGCTCCAAGATATTGGCCTGATGTAGTCGCTACGTAGATATTACTGATTTGTGGAAAGCTTTGTAGTTGTTTCCAGAAATGCTTTTGAGCATTCTGCTCGTTAATAGTATCTATCTCTCCCAAATTAAAACTATTAGCATTTAACTTGTTAAGTGTATAGGGAAGTTCTAAATATGAATGTAAGCGAGTTTGAACTAGCTCGGTGACTTTGCTAAGAAGTTGAATGGAATGCTGTTTCATCGCTGCACGTCCATTCTGAAAAGATAACCAACCGATTATTCCCACTATGCCAAAAGTACTTGCTAAAAACGGCATGATAATTAGTAAGCTCAAAGGGATTTTAGACCCTTTAATACCCTGACCAATGCTGGAGTTGTCAGGAACGATCACTCCTGCTTTAGTTATGACTACATTAGGAATGGAAATAATTGGTGGGGGTGTTGTCATAAGATAAGTCAGTGGGCGTTGATTTCATTATCTCTCAAAGTTTATGGTCTGTTCTAGCGTTCCCATCGAAAGTTGCAATATCTCTTTAACCTTTGAGTGGCGTAAAGTCTTGCGATGTATCTTGTTGGTAGTATGGTCGCCTTCCAACAAAAAATTTTTGTAAGCTCAAAAAATTGTGCATCATTGTGTAATAATCGTAAAGCGCAAAAAACTGCCCTCATGGCTCAGTGGTAGAGCATTCCCTTGGTAAGGGAAAGGTCACGGGTTCAAATCCCGTTGAGGGCTTAGGTTTCAAGGATCGGATATTACGCAAACTGTGCTAAAACGATCTGATTCGGGCTGGTTTGAGCATGAAAGGGCTGTGCATAGTTGCCTTTACTGTCTTGAGTTTTAATCTATAGTTGTTTTGCTTGTAGCCTTAATTTGCGATTCTATAGTTGATTGTGGGTACGATATTAGATATGAAGTGAAAAACCTAAAACTAAGTGTTTTTCAGGCATAATTTAGGAGTTTCTTATGAAGTTAGCGGAATTTCTTAAGCAAGGACAGCAATTGCGTCAGCAAGGTCGAACATCAACGATCGCTTATTTTGAACAATGTCTACAAAATACAAACATTAACAATTCTGGAGCAGACCTAGGAACAACTGCTAGAGTTTTACTAGATCTAGCAGTAGAACTAATTGCCACAAAGCAGCCAGAGAAATTGCAAAGGGCGGAAGAGCTTTTACAACAAGCGGGGAATGCTTTAAATAAAAATTTAGGAATTAATGAAGAGCAAAAAGCCTATTTACTTTATGTTCAGGCACTTTTTGCGCTCGAATCGGGGAAATTAAGCAATGTTTTAAATATTTTGCAAGAAGCTCATGAAGCCTATGGCAATAATCTTGAGGGGCAGGCTCTCACTGATGATGCGATCGCTCACTACTACATCAGAGTCGGTGATTTTCAATCTGCATTAATGAGTTTTGAGCGATCGCTATCAGTGCGCCTCGAATCTACAGATGAATGTGCGATCGGCAAAAGTTATATCTATTTAGGGCAATTGTATTTGTCGGCAGGAGATATTAACCAAGCAGCCAGTCTTTTTCAAAATACCCTCGATATTGCTATAGCCAATTCTGATAATTTTTTGCGATTACAAGTGCTCAAAGGTTTGTCAAAAGTCGCGATCGCTGAGTCTAAACATCAAACTGCGATCGCTTTGATTAAAGATGCAATTACTTTACTTAAAGAGCCAGTTGATACGATTGAAATTGGCTATTTATATTGCTACTTAGCGGAAGCTCTGTTAGGCGATCGCCAGATCAAAGAAAGCCTGATCTGCATTAAAGTCAACGCTTTGCCTCGTTTTCGTGATTTCCAATATCAAAAAGGAATTGCGATCGCCAAACATATCCGAGGTCGAATCTATATGCATCGCTTGCTTGAAGGGATAGATAGTCTAAACGAGGATACGATCGAAACTGCGGAAGATTCATTACTTGATGCTTCTATCGGCTTTGAACAATTTGGAATGATGGCTGACTATGCAAAGGTTCTATACGACTTAGCTTGTCTATATCAGTTATGTAGTAGTTCACAGTTTCCATATCAATATCAAGGTAAGTCTTTGCGATCGCTAGAATTATCTCTAAGTGTTTTAGATAAACTCGGTATGGGCAGTACTAAGCTCGCATCTCAGGTTGAAACCATGCTCAATCAAGTAATGCGCGGCAGTTTCTAGCTATTTGCAAATCCTCAGAAATAAACTCGTAATGCGCGGCTTCTTTGGAGTTACAGCAAGTGCATGACTTGCCCCCAACGGCGCTAGAAGTGACAGAGCATCAAGCCGAAGTAAAAAGTTGTCAGCATTGTGGACAGTTGAATCGAGCAGAATTTCCTGCTGACGTAACTGCTGCGATCGCCTGTTCGCAAATATTATTGAAATAATAGTGAGGCTTTTTGTGCGATCGCATTTCTCACTGTACTTCACATTTTATAATTCGGAGATTGCGACCGCCGTTCTAGTTATTGATTGTTGGTTGATGCGATCGCCTTATATTTTAAGTTCGGCAAAGACTAGAGGTGCGATCGCTAATTTCGTAAGTTGCTTTGTCAGAAATTTGTGATTGTAAATAAAAATTAACAATACGATAATATTAGTTAAGCATCAAAGTATAGTTTTATAGCGAAGAACTTTAAAGGTTAATGACATGAAGCGCACTTATGAAGAAAAGTCTCGTCAACTCATAACTTCTGTCAAACCCACCACTCCAAATTTGCAACCTAGAGGTTTTGCACCACCTCAGTCAGAATCAGATGAAGATGTTTCAATCCTAACCAATAGAGCTTCCTCAGAAAACTTACTAGAAAAATTAATTTCTACATCAACACCTGAATTATCTGCTACTTCAGTCCAAAGAAAACCACAAAATCGTCTGAAGGCGAATCGCTCACAAGGTACGCCAATTCAAGCTAAGTTGAATATTGGTGAACCAAATGACAAGTATGAGAAAGAAGCAGATGACACTGCATCAAAAGTAGTTCAGCAAATTAATTCGCCAACTCATGATAACTCTGTCCAAAAGCAAGAGTCTATGGAGGCGGAAGATGAGGAACTTCAAATGAAACCTGCCATCTCTAAAATCCAGCGCGATGAGTCTATGGAAGAAGAGGATGAAGAATTGCAAATGAAGTCTTTGGTGCAGAGGCGTGAAAATTTTGATGGAGGAGAAGCGTCAACTGATTTAGAGTCATCTATTCAAAGTGCGCGGGGTAGCGGTCAGTCACTAGATGCTGGTCTACAAGCAAAGATGGGTCAAGCGATGGGGGCAGATTTTAGTGACGTAAAAGTGCATACAGATTCGCTGTCTGATCAATTAAGTAAATCGATTCAAGCGAAGGCGTTTACGACAGGGCAGGATGTTTTCTTTCGGCAGGGAGCATATGCTCCAAGTAGTCGAGGTGGACAGGAGCTAATTGCTCATGAGTTGACTCACGTGGTACAGCAAAGAGGAGTTCCAAAATCAAATCATAGAAAACTAGTTCCAGACCAAAATGCTCAAGTTGAAGCAAGTATGTCACAAGATCCATCTTCTCGAACAATACAAAGAATTATGGACTTACCTACTTTTACAGAGAAGACAACCTTATTTGGACAAGGGGTCTTTAAACGTCCTCGCAATCGTATTACTCAGGTAGATAACTCTTTGACTGCGTATCGATGGGTGTCAACTGATGTCGCTAACATTGCAGCTAAAGAGGTAGCTGCTACAAACCTTATTACTGAATGTAGTACTTATCTCAATCTCCCAGATGGAAATCGAAAGAAAGGTGTGCGGAAACTGAAACAACAAGCTGAAGATGAAAAAGCTGTAATTGACCCACTTGCTGATTCTATAGGCAAACCTCTAACTAGGCAATTTGAGCTAGTTTCACAAGCACAGGATTTACAAATAAATTTGAACAAAGAAGGGCGGATTGACGCAAATCCTCAATTTGTTAGCTTTGATACTTGGCTTGTACCTCTTATAAATCTTATTAGGCAAGACCCTGTTGCTAAACAGCAGGTACTTCAGAATGAATTAGATGCACTAGAAAATATTAGGCAAGCCCCAAATACAGATCCATTACTACAGCAAATTCTTGCTGAAATTCTAGCCAACCACCAAGGTAATTCAACGGTCGTACCATCTGTAGGTAGTCCTATG
>JAYVVP010000326.1:0-8693 GCA_043786935.1 Pseudanabaena sp.
TTTCTAGCTTATTTAGACTTTGCTGATATGCTGCTTCAAAGCTTGATTCCAACGCTTTAAATGCTTTTAGATTCAGTCCTGTCATTGCCCTCACTAGCCTTTCTTGCTTGAGGATGCGTTCAATGTTTAACATCTTAATCTTCGCTTTTGCCACTGTTTCTATTTTATGTTGTTTCTCAACAGGTCTAACCTACTCACAGACTTTGGCTTCAAGCGTTTATTTGGAACTGAGCCAAACAAAAACTTATTAATCGACTTTCTTAACGCCATCTTAACCGCCCAGCATCGCGTCAGAGATTTAATATGCCGTAATATAGAGAACCTCGGCAATACACCCATTGATAGTAAAGTGATATTCGATCTTTACTGCGAGAGCGAAGCAGGAGAAAAGTTTATTGTCGAAATGCAGAAAGCAAAACATAATTATTTTAAAGACCGTAGCATTTACTACTCCACCTTTCCCATTCAGGAACAAGCAGAAAAAGGAGATTGGAATTATAAGCTCACACCAGTCTATGCGATCGGCATTTTAGATTTTATTTTTGATGAAGATAAAAACGATGATACCTTATTACATATTGTCTAATTGAAAGATCAAGATGGCAAAGTCTTTTATGAAAAGCTGAAATTTATTTACCTCGAATCACCAAAGTTTAAGAAATCAATTGATCAACTAAATGACCATTTTGACAAGTGGTTATTTTTGCTAAAACATCCACCCGAATTGGAAGAGCCACCTTTACCATTGCAAGAAAATGTATTTATGCAATTGTTTGAGGCTTCCCAAATTGCTAGTTTTTCTCAAGAGGAAAGAGATGCATATGAAAACAGCTTAAAGTACTATCGCGACTTGAAAGGATTCATAGAAACCGCAAGAGAACAAGGTAAGGCTCAAGGTATACAAGAAGGTAAACTATCGCTTCTGCTAAAACAGCTAGCTCGAAAACTAGGAATTATGATACCCGATGAACTTAAAGCTCAGTTGCATCAGCTAGATCCCAATGTATTAGATATATTGAGTGAAGCGCTGTTTGATTTAGAAAATCTGGAAGATCTGCACAATTGGCTCAAGAATATTAACCATCGGTAATCGGGGATTTTGAGTAGGTAGGATTGGGATGATCGCAGTTCGGTTTGTGTGGAGATCTCTGGTTTATGAGATGAGAATGCGATCGCTGGTTGTTTGATTGAGGTGCGACCGTAGTTTGATTTGGATTGAGAGTACGATGATCATTAATTAATGGGATGATTGCTTTTTTACGCGTTGGGAGTGCGATCGCATTAAACTTCAAACGCGATCGCTGTTTAATATGAAATGAGCAATCTCATTTTATGTACAAGAAATTGCCACTTTCATTTACTGTATCTAGTTTTCGTAAGTGCGTCTTGCTTTATTTGCCTCAGACCTTAGAGCATCAAGACGCTTTTCGATTAATGTACGCGATCGCCCTTTTGATACATCACCCAGCATAATTTTTAGTGCACTACCCAAACTTTTATAAGCGGCAGGCAAAGGATAACCATTACGCACGGCTAACCGAACTGCTCCTTGATCAGCTTCAATCAAGTTGCGAATGTCTTTTTTGCTAGTCCCCTTACGCCATAGCTGAAAACCTGCCACACCGCAGATGCCCAGCGCAAGAACAAATAGCAAACCATTTTGTACCCACAGTTCACCGACCGCACCACCCAACCCGATCGCGAGGGCAGCGACTTCCCAGCCGTCTTTTGGTACGGCATCATTTTGGATGCGGGCGACTTCGTGCCAATAAAGGAGATTGCGCTGATCCTCAGCCATACGTTCCCAACGCACCATGTCGATTAAAACCACCACCTCATCACCGCCAGCTTCTTCACAGGCGATTAAAGGGGGACGAACACCATCAGCATTGAGCACTTTTACCCAAGCCTGTAACTCAGGGGGCAGCAAGTCTTGCAGACGGCGGATTTCAGTTCTAGCAAAGGTATTTCGGAGAGAGGAAGAAGTAGGAGATGGCATGAATCTTCGTCAAAGTTCAAAACAACTAAAAAGCTATTTCAAGATTATATGCTTTCTTGGGTTTAAGTAGACAGAGACGCTTTACACCCCTTCTATTTTCTTATAATAAAGGCTGTATTTCGTGGAGATATCGGTGAAGCGTAATTTTATGCTCTCTTTTTTCAGTCGTAGCCTTGCCGCAGCGATCGCTATAGTCGTGCTCGGTAATTTGCCCTTTAATTTGTCATCATCATTGCTACAACTATCAGGTGGACAAGCATTGGCGGCGGTTCATCCTGACCTCGTAGCCAAAACTGTTACATCGAACGTCACAGCCCCTGACTCGCTGACGGGGAATGTGGTTAAAACAGTTTTAGATAACGGTTTGACGGTTTTAACCAAAGAAGTAAATACGGCTCCCGTTGTCAGTGTGCAAATGTGGTATCGCGTTGGTTCGCAAAATGAAAAACCTGGGATTACAGGTATTTCTCATCAATTAGAACATTTGATGTTCAAAGGAACCAAAGAGCGTCCGATCCAGTTTGGGCGCTTGTTTAGTGCTTTAGGCAGTAATTCAAATGCTTTTACCAGCAATGATATGACCGCTTATTTTGGGACAACGGGTAGCGATAAGCTTGATGCAATGCTTAGACTCGAAGCCGATCGCATGGTGAACACGGTCGCTGGTGAAAAAGAACTCAAGAGTGAACGCACAGTCGTTTTGTCAGAACTGGACGGCGGTAACAATAGCCCTGGGACAAGGCTTTATCGCGAGATGATGTTAGCGGCTTATCCTAATAGCTCTTACGGATGGCCAGTAATTGGCTATCGTCCTGAGGTCGAGAACTATACGGTTGAGGACATTCAAAACTATTACCGTACTTTTTATCGTCCTGACAATGCCACATTGGTAATTGTGGGTAATTTCGAGACCCAAGCTACGCTCAAAAAAGTGCGTGAAATCTATGGCGAGATCGCAGCGCCCACTAAGCCTAAAGTTTTAATCACACCTGAAGCACAGCAGCGCAAGCCAAAACCTCCTCAAGCTAAATCAACAAAACAGCCGATCTTGCTCAAAGAACCTGGTAGTGTGCCATTTTTGCAAGCCGTTTATCCAAATTTGCCCAAAATCCTTGATGATGATGTGGCGGCGATCGATGTGATGGATAGCATCCTTACCGCAGGAAGAAGTTCGCGTCTTTACCAAGCTTTGATTGAGACAGGCTTGGCTAGTAATGTCAGTGGCAGTGCATCTTCACAAATTGGCACTGGCTGGTACTTTATGAGCGCTACGCCAACGGCAGGTAAATCACTGGAAGAGCTTGATCGCTTGGTGCTCGCTGAGATCGATAAGCTGCAAACTCAGCCGATTACTCAAGAAGAGTTAGAACGCGCGAAAACCAATATGCGTGCTAGTTATATTCTTGGCAATCGTGATATCAATTCTCAAGCAATTCAGATTGGCTATAACCAAACTGTCGCTAAGGATTATCGCTATAGCGATCGCTATTTGAATGCAGTCGAGAAAGTGGCGATCGCCGATGTAAAGCGCGTTGCTAAGCAATATTTGCAAAAAGAAAGTCGCGTGGTCGGATATTTCGAGCCATCGGTGATTACGGCTAGTACGGGGACAACCCCAAGTAATGCCCATTCGTCAGAAGCATTCAAACCTAGCTCTCCTGTCGATCCTGCGGAAGTGGCAAAATATTTACCAGAAAGCGCATTGGTTGCTAAAGCTGGTGTACCAACGGCAGTGCAGCCTGATAAGTTCACATTATCTAATGGCTTGAAAGTTCTCTTGTTAAGCGATCGCAGTACCCCAACTGTGACTCTAGTGGGCGAAATCAATGCAGGATCGGGTTTTGACTCGATTGAAAAAGCTGGTGTAGCAGGACTCACAGCCCAAAATCTCACTAACGGTACGACAACTAAAGATGCTTTAACTTTAGCGGCTCGATTAGAAAATCGGGGTGCGAGATTAGGATTTTCAGCAGGTCGTGAAAACGTCGGTGTTTCCGGGATTTCGATGGCAGCCGATTTACCAATTGTGATCGACCAGTTAGCCGACTTGCTTCAAAATGCTACTTTTCCGAACAAAGAATTTGAACTCAATCTTCAGCGCAATCTCTTAGCATTTAAGTCTGAACTTGACAATCCTAGTGCTTTAGCACGGCGAATCTTCCAATCAACTCTCTATCCCAAAGGACATCCATTTAATGCGCTGCGAACTGAAGAAACGCTTAAAGCGCTGACTAGAGAAGATTTAGCTAAGTTTTACAAGACCTATTATCGACCAGATAATACGATTCTTACGCTTATGGGTGATTTTGACCCCGTAATTGTGAAAAGCCTGCTGGAAGAGAAATTGGGTAAATGGCAAGCTATAGGCAAGGCACCGCAGTTCCAATTCCCAAAACTTGTTAAGTTTACGGCTACTACTGAAAAGCAAGCAGCTTTGGCTGGCAAAACCCAATCGGTAACCTTGATGGGGCATTCCAGCATCTCCCGTTCTGATGCTCAATATTATCCTGCGATCGTCCTCAATCAAGTTTTGGGCGGCGATACATTAGCTAGTCGTCTCGGTACAGAAATTCGCGATCGCCTTGGTTTAACATATGGCATTTATAGCTATTTCCAGTCAGGTAGACCACCACAGGGCGCATTTATCGTCCAAATGCAAACTAGTGGCAAGGACACACAGAAAGCGATCGCGGCTACGGTCGGATTGCTCAAAGCTGTCCGCGATCAGGGTATCACCCCAGCCGAGTTTGATGTTGCTAAAAAAAGCTTGATTAATAACTTCTCAACTGAGTTTGCTAATCCTGATAGCATTGCTAGCTCACTGCTCAGCGATGAAATTTATGGCTTACCAGTTGGCGATTTTTACAAGTTTCCGCAGCGTATTCAATCTGTAACTTTAGAGCAAGTCAATCGGGCTGCGAAGGAGTTATTACAACCCGATAATCTCCTGATTGTCTCGGTAGTTCCTAAAACTGAGAAATAGCCAACTCTTACAGCTATTTGCTTTCACACCTGCCACAAATAATAATATAAAACCAATTGCGGGGCTGCGCCCTGCGACCCTCCTTGTGGCAAGTTTGATCAATAATTGCTGTAAGCAAAAAAAATGACGGTAGCGCGAGGCGCTACCGTCATTTTTTTAGGTTTTGAATTATTAAAAAATCAAGCTAAGTCCGAGGCATGAACCAACTACAAAATGTAACCCAACCGCAATAAATCGACAGTTGAGGAGAAGATCAGCGCGATCATGATTTTCACCAATGAATGTGCATAATTTCCAAGCAATCGGCAAGCTAATCAACACACTCGCTGTCCAGATTGGGAAAAAGTTAAATGTGATCGCGGCGATTGTGATCACGTAAATTACTCCACACAGCCAAGGCAAAAGTTGCGCTGATCGCTTAGTTCCTAAACGCACAACAGGCGATCGCTTTCCTGCTGCAAGATCATCCGCAACTTGATTAAAATGTGAACAAAATAAAATCAAACTAGTAATGATGCCGACAATAACTGCGGCGGCAAGAGAACCAACTGACCAAGATTTAGTTTGACTGTAATAGGCTGCGGAAACGCCTAAAGGACCAAAGGCAAAAAAACATAAAATCTCGCCCCATCCTTGATATCCCAAACGAAAAGGAGGTCCTTGGTAAATATAGCCAAGAAAACAACAAACCGCGATCGCACTAACTACAACTAAGTCTTGCTGGAACCATGAAATTGCTAAGACCCCAGTGATGCCTATAAGCAAACAAATATTGGCGATCGCAAAAATCAGACTTTTTTTGCCCGTCAAATTGACAACTGAATGCGCCTTATTTACATCAATTCCTGTTTCGGCATCAAATACGTCATTGCAGAGATTTTCCCACACCAAAATCAAAACTGCTGAAATCAAAAAAGTAAAAAAAATGCTCCAATTGATCGTCCCCATATTTCGATATGCAACTGCCGTACCTATAGAAATGGGCACGATCGCCACACTATACATCGGGATCTTAATCGCCGCCATCCATAATTTACGAGACGGCTGACCTGATAACTCAGAGGAATCAATTTTGAGGCTTTTTACCATACGGAATCAAAAAAGTTGAGATTGTCATCTTAGCCTAAAACCATAGAGCGATCACGAGAGCGATCGCTCTATGGTTTACAAAATCAAAACTTAGCAAGTAAGAACCTAGAAAACAATAAAAAAGTTCTTCTCTCTACTTTTTGCTTTTTGGGTTTTGATGATGAATTATTAAGCTTTGCGAAGTAAGATGGAGGATATTAAGTACAGAAATAAAAAATAAACGTTTAAGTAGTTGGAGAAATATGCGCGTTGCGATCAGTGGAGGAGGATTAGCTGGGTTATCTTGTGCCAAATATCTAGTCGATTTGGGACATCAACCAATTTTGCTAGAACGTAGTGATGTTTTAGGCGGATTAGTTGCTGCATGGAAAGATGAAGACGGCGATTGGCTGGAAACAGGGCTGCATGCTTTCTTTGGCGCTTATCCTAATATGCTGCAACTGATGGGCGAATTAAAAATACTTGATCGCCTGCAATGGAAACAACATACGCTCATTTTTAATCAACCCGAAAAGCCTGGGACCCTGTCCCGATTTGATGTTCCAGATATTCCTGCCCCCTTCAACGTCATCGTTTCGATCCTACGCAATAACGATATGTTGACATGGAAGCAGAAAATCCGCTTCGCGATCGGTTTGTTTCCCGCCATCGTGCGTGGACAAAAATATGTTGAAGATATGGATCGCTATAGCCTGATTGAGTGGCTACGTATGCAGGGTATTGATGACGGTGTGAATACGGATATATTTATTGCTGCTTCTAAAGCCCTTACTTTTATTAACCCTGATGAAGTCTCAGCCACAATCATCCTGACGGCGCTTAATAAATTCTTGCGAGAGCGTTATGGCTCCAAAATCGCTTTCCTTGATGGCGCACCGCCTGAACGCTTATGTCAACCGATCGCTGATTACATCACAGCCCACGGCGGTGAAGTGCATACTAGTTCTCCTTTAAAAGAAATTGTTCTAAATGATGATGGCACAGTTAAGCATTTGCTTATTCGAGGTTTAGATGGTGCAAGCGATCGCCAAATAACTGCCGATGCTTATGTTTCGGCAATGTCAGTTGATGCTTTAAAGCTGCTAACGCCTGAACCTTGGAAAACCCAAGCATTTTTCCAAAAACTTGATGGACTAGAAGGCGTACCTGTTATTAATGTCCAAATTTGGTTTGATTGTAAACTTACATCTGTCGATCAGTTATTATTTTCGCGATCGCCGATCCTAAGCGTCTATGCTGACATGAGTGTTACTACCAAGGAGTATTACGATCCTGAGCGCTCAATGCTTGAATTAGTAATCGCTCCCGCCGAACAATGGATCGGTAAGTCCGATGAAGATATCCTCAAAGCAACTATGGATGAACTAGCCAGATTATTCCCAGAGCAAATTCCCCATGTAGCAAAAGTTCGTAAAGCTAAAGTTTTAAAAACCCCACGTTCAGTTTACAAAGCCATTCCTGGTCGTCAAGCCTATCGCCCTAGCCAAATTACCCCCATTGCTAATTTCTTCTTGTCAGGTAGCTATACTATGCAAGAGTATCTAGGCAGTATGGAAGGGGCTGTACTTTCTGGTAAGCTTACAGCACAGGAAATCAACAAAGCAAGTCAATCTTCTGGAAATAAAGTCCTTGGTCGAACCTCTAACCAAAATCAGTCAAATTCATCTGTCGTCACTGCCTAAGCCAATGGCAATTCGTCAGTCAGTCACTCTGGATGAAGCCTACGAGATTTGTCGTGGCATCACCGCTAAGTATGCCAAGACCTTTTATCTTGGCACGATGCTGATGTGCGAAGCAAAAAGACGTGCTATTTGGGCGATCTATGCTTGGTGTCGGCGCACTGACGAGCTTGTTGATGGTATGCAAGCTGAAAGCACAGATGCAGAAACGCTCTTTAACTGGGAAAAACAGTTGGAGGCAACGTTTCGAGGCAATCCAATCCATGCGTCAGATATAGCCTTAGCCGATACAGTTAAGCATTATCCAATGTCGCTCCAGCCTTTCAAAGACATGATCTCGGGAATGCGAATGGATCTTAAATACGATCGCTATCAAACCTTCGACGATCTGCATTTATATTGCTATCGTGTTGCTGGCACTGTCGGCTTAATGTCTGCGGCAGTTATGGGATTTGAGACCCAAGATCCATCAGTAATTGCCACAGCGACTGAAGCCGCGATCGCATTGGGCATTGCCATGCAATTGACTAATATTTTGCGAGATATTGGCGAAGATGCTCAACGTGGACGCATTTATCTGCCGATCGAGGACCTACATTATTTTGACTATACCGAAAAAGATTTATTAAACGGTACAGTTGATGATCGCTGGGTCGAGTTGATGCGATTTCAAGTCCAGAGAGCGCGACAGTTTTATCAACATGCTGAAGACGGTGTTTCTGCTTTACGTCGTGATGCCCGATGGCCAGTTTGGTCATCATTAATCTTGTATCGAAATATCTTAAAGGCGATCGAAAACAATAATTACGAAGTGTTTATGCGTCGCGCCTTTGTGTCTACTCCCAATAAAATGCTAGCTCTACCTTGGGCTTGGCTCAAAGCTCAAACCTCTTAGCCTTATGTTCAAGAGCTATTTCCAAAAGAAAGGCGACGCATAGCGTCG
>JAYVVP010000327.1:0-3081 GCA_043786935.1 Pseudanabaena sp.
ATGTGTGGATACTTTTAGCTTACCTGTTTAGTCTTTTTTTTCTTCAAATTTGTTTGGCTTAACCCGAACTGACGTTAGTTAGCAAAACCTCTGTAGCAAAGAATTTTAGTCTTGAGAATGTTAGAAATCTAAAACTTCTTTTCTGTATGCACTTTAGTTTGTGACGACGATCACATAGCACCAGACTCAACATCACAAGAACTAAGGCAAATGATCGCTGCCCAAACACTTATTGAAAGCGATACTTAGTGTTATCGAAACGTTCTTTCTCAGCTCGCGACAACTATGATTCTCAACTCACTAAACGAAACTCGCTCTATTGAAGTGATAACCTCTGCGGGTCGAGAAAAAGGGATTATCTTTTTAGGAAAAACATTTGTTGCTGATAAATCTTATAAAAGTTTGCAAGAGGCGATCGCTGTTTGTAGAAAAGATTTGGATTTAGGCTTTGCGGTCTTGATTACACCAGATGTCGAACAATTTCGCGTATGGGTTTTAGTACCTAGTCAAATGATTTTTCAAATTGCTGAAGCTGCCTAATCCAATTAAAAATTCAAAAGCTCAGTCCTTAGTTTTGTGCTACTTTTAGCAGCTAATAAATTAGCTAAACCATCTGGCACTAGCCGAATATTCTTGTTTTTGATTTCTGCTAATGACACCCATTTCGCAGTGAACTTTGTATTTATTGAACTTTCATAACAAGTCAGTTCTTCTTTTTCGTACCATGATTTATCGACAAATTCAGCATCATAGACAAAAACAATTTCATGCCCTTGTTTTCCTTCATAGGTAAATATATTTTCAATTACCTTAATCAGATTCAGATTCTCCACTTCAGTACCGATTTCTTCACTGATTTCGCGCAGCATCGCTTCTTGACTGCTTTCCCCAAATTCTATACCCCCGCCCAACGGACGACAAAAATAGTCCTGTTTTTCAGAGTCAAGGCATTCAGAAACTAAAATTTTGGCTCCATTACGAAATAAACAAATGGAAGTTGGTCTAATGCGCTGAGTTTTGTCCATAAGTCCGATCCTGCCTAACCATAAAGAAACAATGAATCTCGTGTGATATAGATCGTTATAGCATCGCCCTTACCATCACAGAAATAAGAATAAGCGATCGCTGTCTAGAAACTTACAAAAAGCGATACTTAGTGTCATAGAAAAGTTCTTTTGCAACCCAACTCTCAAATAATGCTGACGAGTGTAATGGATACGATCAATGCAATATATGGCAGAAATACTTTGCAATTTGCTCCTACTGAAGTGACTCAAGTCTGGAAAACAGAGTCTGAACAGCGATCGCCACAATACACAACCTGTTGGCGAGATTTGTTGGAAGTCTCATGAAACAAAAAAAGCCTTGCAAAGCAAGGCTTTTTTTGTATTGTCTGGAGCTAGAGCGCTTTGCGCTCCATACTAAGCCAATAATTTCTCTACTGCTGCGACTACATCCGCAGGTTGAGGAATCGTCAGGTTCTCTAATCCACCGTTATAAGGTGTCGGAACATCCAACGCTGCGAGACGGATAATCGGGGCATCAAGCTCATCGAAATAATGATCATTGATTGAAGCAATAATCTCTGAACCGATACTGGCACAGCGCATTCCTTCTTCCACAATCACGATTCGATGAGTTTTACGCAACGATGTGACGATAGTGTCGAGATCGAGAGGTTTTAAAGAAATTAAGTCAATCACTTCAGGATCGTAGCCTCTAGCCACCAAGGTCTCGACGGCACTGAGAACGTGATAGCGCATACGTGAATAAGTAAGGATGGTCACATCGCTACCTTCACGCACGATTTCGGCTTTATCGAGAGGCAACAAATACTCTTCGTCAGGAATATCTTCTTTGAGGTTGTAAAGCAAAACGTGTTCAAAGAAGAGGATCGGGTTGTCGTTACGAATTGCCGACTTAAGCAAGCCCTTAGCATTGTAAGGCGTAGAGCAAGCTACCATTTTAATGCCGGGGACGGCTTGAAAGTAAGTTTCGAGGCGTTGAGAATGCTCTGCACCGAGGTTGCGACCAACTCCTCCAGGTCCACGGATGACGATAGGAATTTTAAAATTTCCGCCAGAGGTATAGCGCAACATACCTGCGTTGTTCGAGATTTGGTTAAAGGCAAGCAGCAAAAATCCCATGTTCATGCCTTCAATGATCGGGCGCAAACCTGTCATCGCTGAACCGATCGCCATGCCTGTAAAACTATTTTCTGCGATCGGGGTATCGAGCAAGCGCAAGTCGCCATATTTCTTATAAAGGTCTTTGGTTACTTTGTAGGAGCCGCCATAATGCCCCACGTCTTCGCCTAAAACATAAACGGCTGGATCGCGCTCCATTTCCTCATCAATCGCTTCTCGGAGCGCGTTAAAAAAAGTAACCTCTGCCATATTTATCTATTGCTTATACATAATTTATTGGGGCTAACACTTGATTATAACTTTACAAAGTATAAATCTCGCACCAAAATAAGGCTCTGGTAAGATTAAAGTTGAAAATGATTATCAATTTTTATTGCCATGCCAGCCAAGTCAAAAACACAGCCTATAAAAACTGATGATGCACCAAACTGTGAGATTCATCTGGTGCATTTAGATAAGGTGGTTGCTTGTCAGTCTGAAATATTCTCGTCCAAAGAAGCACAACAAATGGCAGATTTTTTTGCAGTGCTGTCTGATCCTCACCGATTGCGTCTCATATCTGCTCTTGCAGGACAAGAGTTATGTGTTTGTGATTTATCTATAGCCATGAAAATGAGCGATTCTGCGGTGTCTCATCAACTGCGAATTTTGCGATCGGCTAGATTGGTAACTTACCGTAAAGAAGGACGTAATGTTTACTACAGTCTTGCAGACGAGCATATTGTCAATCTCTATCGGGAAGTTGCAGAGCATTTGAAAGAAGTTTAACCTTAAAATTTATTAATTTTTAGTTTACATCAGGTCAGATTTACTGTTAATCTATGAACACTTATTCAATTATTCAGAGGTATGTATGTCAAAAAGTTGTTGCGGTGATGATGAACCTCAAACCTCAAAGAAACTTGATCATAGCGACGGTGACGATCATGATCAT
>JAYVVP010000328.1:0-3077 GCA_043786935.1 Pseudanabaena sp.
CAGGTGACAGCAAACTAATTGTTTCACCCCAGAACAAAACTGAGTGGGGAACTAGGAACTTTACGGCGATCGCCCTGATTGACCACACACTCAACCAAAAAGATCCCAAAGTCTACGATTACTACAAAGACAAAGATGGCAACACGATCGCCACTCTCAACCTCGAAGCAACATCGGAGTCGCGCACGATGAGGGATAAGATTCAAACTGCTTTCAAAGCATGGATCTGGAGCGATGGCGATCGCGCTGAAAGGTTATGTCTGCACTATAACCAATATCACAACCTCTACCGCGATACCGTTTATGACGGTTCACATCTGACCTTTCCAGGCATGACTCCCGATTTTCAGATGCGTCGTCATCAAGCTAACTTTGTGCGTCGTGTCGAACGTCAGAAAGCCTCTTTTGCCGCCCATCGGGTGGGCTATGGCAAAACTGCGACAATGATTGCATCAGGCATGGAACTCAAACGCAAAGGCATGGCTCACAAGGTTATGCATGTAACCATGAAATCGATCTTGCCTGATTACTACAAAGAATTTCGGCGGCTGTATCCCGAAGCTAACATTCTGGTTCCCACAGGCAAAGAATTTGCCAAAGATAGCCGCCGCGTCCTATTGAGCAAGATTGCTACTCATAACCACGATGCAATTTTACTAACTTACGAACAGTTCTTTAACTTGCCCATCAGCGAGGAAACTGAATTGATGTTTTTGGAAGAGCAAATGTCGGCGATCGCTTCTATCTTTGACTTAACCACCAAAGAAGAATCTAAGCAAGCATTTCGCAGTTTAGAAGCAACTCGTAAGAAGATTGGCTTGCGGATTCAAGAAATTGAAAACAGCCATCGCAAAGACCGCGTGATTTATTTTGAGCAATTGGGTATAGATGCACTGTTCATTGACGAGGTACAGCAAATCAAACGACTGCAAATCCTGACTACTCAGCATAACGTCTCTGGCATTCCCTCTGGATATAGCCAACGCGCCCATGACTGCTTCATGAAAGTACGATACTTGCTTGGTAATGGTAAGAGGGTGATCTACTCAACAGGAACACCACTTAGCAACACTATGGCGGAGATGGATGTGTGGATGCGCTATCTGCAACTCGACCTGCTCGAAGAACAGGGACTAACCCACTTTGATAGTTTCTGCTCGCGCTTCTGTGAAACCAGCACCGCCCTAGAAATTAGTCCCACAGGTAGGCTGAAATCGAAAACTCGTCTGCGTGAGTTTGTAAACCTGCCCGAACTGATGGCGATGTGGTGTCAAGTAACCGACATTCAGACAGCCGCTCTTGCTGAAGTCAAAACACCGACACCGCATTACCATGTGATGTCTTGCAAGCCATCCCAAGAGCAAATCGCCTATATGGATAAACTCTGCGATCGCGCAGAGGCTGTAGAAAAACGCAAAGTCAGAGCTGAAGTTGATAACATGCTCAAAATCACAGGCGACGGATCTAAGTCATCAATGCACACAAAACTGGTATCGCCAGATGCTTCAGAATGGCTAGATAACAAACTCTTAGCCTGTGCGTGGAATGTTTGGCAAATCTGGACAATTACGGCGATCTGCAAAGGAACTCAAGCCATCTTTTGCGATCGCAATGCGCCCAAGAAAGATAAGTGGAATAGCTACAGCTATATTCGCGATACTTTGCTGATGTTGGGTATACCTGCTGACCAGATTGCTTTTATCCATGACTATGATACCGACGCAAAAAAGGTCAAGCTGTTTGAAGCGATCAATGAAGGCAGAATCAGGATTGTCTTCGGCTCCACTTCCAAACTTGGGACAGGTGTGAATATGCAAAACAAACTGATTGCCTTGCACCACATTGATTGTCCTTGGCGACCATCAGACCTCGAACAACGCGAAGGTAGAGGAGTGAGGCAAGGTAATGAATGGAGTGATGTCTTCATTTTCCGCTATGTCACCGAAGGCAGGAATAACCAAGCAGGGTTTGATTCGTTTCTATGGCAAGCGATTGAGAACAAGCAGAGGATGATTTCGCAGGTGATGTCGGGCGATCGCACGCACCGCACTATCGAAGACATTGATGAGACTGTCCTCAACGCTGCCCAGATGAAAGCGATCGCTTCGGGCGATCCTCTAATTATGGAACGTGCTACCCTTGAAGCCGAATTGCAAGGATTAGGAATGCAATTGCAAGCCTATAACGATACGCAGTTTAGGGACAAATCCAAGATTCAGTATCTAACTGACATGGTAAATACCAACCATCCCGCTAACATTCAGCATATTCAAACAGACCTAGCCACCGTCGCCAAAGCCAACCTGAAGCAATTCATCAGCGATCGCGGTGTGATGTTGGATAAAGCTGTGCTGATAGACGATCATATTTCTGAACAATTCCAAAAGTTGAGAAATAGCTATCGGTTAACTCAAATGCAAATTGGACAATTTGCAGGACTGAATGTGTATCTCAGCAGATTCGGCTCTGAGGTTAATGGCTCGATTGGTATGAGCATTAGTTCAGGATATGAATTTAATGTTGATTGCCACAATCCGCATAGTTCTCTTTTGCATGTGGTGAGGAATGCGATCGCCGCCAAATTGACTACAGCCCAAGAAACTCTCAAACGAGATCGGCAAGAACTACCAATCTTGCAAAAGCGAGTCAGTCAGCCGTTCGATCAGCTTCAGACATACCATGAAAAAGCAAATCGGTTAGAGTTTCTCAAGCAACTGTTTGACACAATTGCTAACGAAGCACCCGTGGATAATGACGATCAAGATCCTAATCTTGATGATGAGGAATTGACTGACTCAAGAGAGATATTTTGGCAACGTGATTCTGTAGTCGCAAAGTTGGAGCCACCATCAACAGCGATCGTGGAGGCATTAAGGCAGAGACAGTTTGAGGATTGGGTATCAGGTGATGCTGATAACTGGCTTGAACAAATCGCGCAGATTGTTAGCAATGTTGAGATTGGAATTCCTGTGAATGGCGATCGGCTTTTGCAGTTTCTACAACCGCAAGTATTCAAGCCATTGTCTGAATTCACGTTTCTAGAAAGAGGAGGTAAGCAACTTGTAATTCCACACAAG
>JAYVVP010000329.1:0-8671 GCA_043786935.1 Pseudanabaena sp.
TGCGATCGCAAAAGCTCTCGGCTTTCCAAGCATTATTTCTTGCTACTTTGGGAGGAGCGATCGCGCTATCTCTTGATGATAAATTGGGCAATTTTGAGATTGGCAAAGAGGCTGATTTTGTAGTTCTCAATCTCCGATCAACGCCAATTATGGCTTTAAGAAATAAATTATCAAACCAATCAGATCAAACAGCTACTACACTTGCTGAAATATCTGATCAACTATTTGCAACGATAATTATGGGCGATGATCGCGCGATCGCGGCTACTTATATCATGGGCGAACAAGTACAGTTTAAGGAAGAATGAAACGTTTTCTTCTCTTTCTGCTTTAAAAATCAGCGCTCTGTGGGAAGCGTGGGAATGGAATCACATCGCGAATATTACTCATGCCTGTGATGAACTGAACTAAACGCTCAAAACCCAATCCAAAGCCAGCATGAGGCACAGTTCCATAACGCCGCAGATCGAGATACCACCAATAATCTTCAGGATTTAGACCAACGCTACGGATTCTCGATTCTAGTACATCCAGACGTTCTTCTCTTTGGGAGCCGCCAATAAGCTCACCGATCCCAGGCGCGAGAATATCCATTGCTCGCACTGTTTGCCGATCGCCTTGAGAGTCTTCATTCACACGCATATAAAAAGCTTTGATACCCAGAGGATAATCCATGACGATTACAGGCTTTTGAAAATGCTCTTCGGCTAAAAATCGCTCATGTTCAGATTGCAAATCTACTCCCCATTGCACAGGAAACTCAAAGGTTTTGCTGCACTTTTCAAGAATGGCGATCGCCTCTGTATAGGTCACGCGCTCAAATTGTTCATCAATGATTTTGCGAGCATTTGCCATCACGCGATCGCTAACTCGCTCTTGGAAAAACTCCATATCTTCAGGGCAATTTTCCAAAACATATTTAAAAATATATTTAAGAAAGTCTTCCGCTAAGTCGGCATCACCTTCAAGATCACAAAAGGCAACCTCTGGCTCGATCATCCAAAATTCGGCAAGGTGACGCGAAGTATTTGAGTTTTCAGCGCGAAAAGTTGGGCCAAAAGTATAGACATTAGAAAAGGCACTCGCCATGATTTCTGCTTCTAGTTGACCACTTACCGTCAAAAAAGCAGGTTTACCAAAAAAATCTTGCGAGAAATCAACAGGCTTACCTGCCGCCGCCACTTTATTTAGATCAAAAGTGGTCACGCCAAACATTTCACCTGCACCCTCACAATCACTTGCCGTGACAATCGGTGTATGTACCCACAAAAAACCTCGCTCTTGAAAAAACTTATGAATTGCATAAGCACAGGCATTTCGGACTCGAAACACGGCTCCAAACATATTGGTGCGTGGACGCAAATGCGCGATCGTGCGTAAAAACTCAATCGAATGTCGTTTTTTCTGCAAAGGATAAGTTTCAGGATCGGCAGTACCAAAAACAGCGATCTCACTCGCTTGCATTTCTACTCTCTGCCCCTTCCCCATGGACTCGACTAGATTTCCTGATACTTCTATAGATGTGCCTGTAGTGATTTGCTTGATCAATTTGTCATAGTTATCAAGCGTTTGAGGCAAAACGATTTGTAATCCCTGTAGCGATGAGCCATCATTAAGTTCTAAGAAAGCTATTCCCTTACCTTCTCGTTTTGTTCGTACCCAACCACGTACAGTATAAAAAGCTTTAGATTGACCATTACGTAACAGGTCGATAATTCTTGCAGATGACATACGCTGTAATAATTGCTTGAAAAATACTAATTCTGATCTGCCATTTCACGAACCAACAGAAGGCGCTCACCGATGTAATGACTTAAATCATTTTGTTGATGAGAGTCTAAGTCTGAGCGGTTTTTCACTTGATCAACTAACCAACTCATTAATCCAGCATCATCAAGATCTAAGAGTAGATTAGGATGCGCTTGGCTAACTGAGTCCCAGAAAAGACGGATGATAGCAGGTGCCATGTGTATTTACCTTAACCTTAATGTTTTCCTAACATTTATAGATTAGTACATTTTCATATCTCTAATGTTAAAAATTACACAAAATAAAAAAAAAGATATCTTTGCCCAAAATTTATTAGTAAAAATATCAACAAAAAACGTGTCATTAGTTCCTTCGCAGTAGCAAGATAAAGCATAGGTAACGCTTATCCTTATATCTTGTAAAGGTTAGACCAGATTATTTTTTGAAGTCTTTGTGGAGAAAAGATTGCAAAAACAATCTAGGTTTAAATAGGTAATTACAGCAGTTGTTGATCAAACCCGCCGCAAGTAGGGTCGCAGGGCAAAGCCCCGCAATTGGTTTTATATTCTTATTTGTGGCAATTTTAAAAGCAAATTGCAGTAAACCTACATAAATTATATTAAAAGAGTTTTCTTATGGCTAGACAAATAGAAATTTGGAATGATATGGCTGAGATTGCTGCTAGAGCAATGTTTTTATGCCAACATGCTTATGATGAAGCGATCTCTAAAGATAAAAGATTTACTATTGCAGTGACAGGCGGTAGCTCACCTCGTGTTTTGTATGAATTATTAGCAACAAAAGATTGGGACTGGGCGCAGGTTCATATATTTTGGGGCGATGAACGCTATGTGCCTGTTACCGATCCTCAGAGTAATGAAGGCATGACTCGTCGATTATGGCTCGATCATGTGGCAATTCCTGCGTCAAATATTCATGGTGTGCCTACTAATGCAGATGATCCTGCGATCGCGGCGGTGCAATATGAACAGCATATTCAAGAATTCTTTGGTGTCGGCGCAGGAGAAATTCCCCAATTTGATCTAATTTTATTAGGAATGGGGGATGACGGACATACTGCTTCGTTATTTCCTCACACTAAAGCGCTCAAAGTTAGCGATCGCCTTGTAACCGTGGGCAACAAAGATGGACAACCACGCATCACCATGACTGTTCCGTTGATTAATCAAGCTAAAGAAATTATTTTTATGATCGAAGGTAAAGCTAAAGCTAAAGCGCTAAGTGCAGTGCTAGCCCCTCAGGGTGATGTCAATCAATATCCTTCGCGATTGATCACTGGAAATGTGATCTGGCTATGCGATCGCGTAGCCATGAATCAGAAAAAATCCTAAAGTTCATAAAATTGGCGGCAGTGCTTAGTATTGCCGCTAATTTTATAGGTTTTAATATGCTTATGTCTAAATTAAACTCTGAGCAGTATGCTCGTCTCAAGCGTGAATCCAAATCTCCCTATCGAGGATTACGCATATTCATTTACATCGCTTTTGCGGGATCAGGATTTATTGGAGCAGTTATTTTTTTTGCCAGACTAGTTGCAAGAAATGGTGAACTAGATGCGAATTTAGGAAACTTTGCGTTGCAAATAGGAGTCTTAGCTTTTATGCTATGGCTATATCGCCTTGATCGCACTAAATAAACAAAAGGGGCTTAAATGTGCTTTTTATATTTATTTATTCATTATCAATTTATAACGTTACGTGACGCTTGTTTTTGCAGCGGATTGTTATAATATCAAATTAAGTTCGGAACAGCTTGATATGCAAAGTTGTAAAAATTCTATAGAAGAACTAGTAATTGCAGAAATCGAGTTGCAAATTTCGCAATTGCCACAATATCGCCGTGACCAAATTAATTTCAGCGAAATTGCCGCCTATGCGCTAAATCGTCTTCCGCCTATGTATGCTACATCAAAAGTAGGATGGACGAGACAACGTCAAAAAGCTGTAACCGAAATGCGATCGCAAATAGAATCTTCAGTTCGGCGTGCATTGATCAGTGTTAAGCCCGATGCGTTGCGAGACTCCAAACCATTACCATCGCAAGAGGTTGCTAACCCTGCCCGATCGCTTGTTGATCTCCAACAAATTTTGGGCGCAGAAAACGCTTCTTGGAAAGATATTCCTACAGCTTTAGAAAATGCCTTGAAGACGATCAAGCTCAAAAGTGCGGTTAGTAATACTTATAAGGTTACTAGCAAACGTGAAGCGATCGCGACAGGAGAAGACGAAACAGCCCTTGGTCGAAAACCACCTGAAATCTCTTGGAAAGGAAGACCAATTAAAACTTCATCATTGTCTCAAGACGACCAGCAGAACAAAGACTTTCAGACATACATGATGGATGCCAATTATCAATTTAGTAATGTATTGGAAAAATTGGTACTGTCTCTTACTTATCATCAAATTCAAAAACTACATCCTGCGATCGCAGATACAATCGATTTAGGCGAGGCTACCGCCTATGTATTAAATCGTCTGCCAACAATGTACGCTACATCAGAGAAAGGTTACAAAGAGTTAAGACTGCGTGCACGCGAAGTTTATGGAAAAGAAGTTGTCGCCATACTTAAAGAAGCGATCGCTGTTTGTGTGGAGGCTCCCAACTTAGAAAAAGTTCCGTTACCTTTGGCACGTTTTGAAGCAGAACTAGAAGAAGCGATCGAGCAAGTTGGCTGGATTTTACAACGTGATGATATTAATTGGCGTAATGTTCCATTTATTGTGGAAGAATGTTTGTATAAGGCTGTAGATGATGAAATTCAATGGCGCAACCGTAGCGATCATGACTATCCATATGCTTTATAGAAATAGAGAATTTCAAAATTTATCTATGGACTTTGCCATCGGGAAGTGTTGCACCTTTGAGAATCGCGCCGACAAGATTGGCGCTGCTTAATTCGGCACGATTGAGAATTGCATCAGTTAAATCAACATTGGCAAGGTTAGTACGCGCTAGATAGGCTTCAATGAGATTAGTACGGATCATGATTGCACCTCTGAGATCGGCGCGACTAAGATCGGCACGCGAGAACTTAGCATCAGTCAGATCAGTTCCTTGCATCTGGACTCGACTTGCTTTGATGTCAGCCATAATCGCACTTCGTAAAGAAACACCATTATAGTCAGCATCAATCAGGATAGAACGTTCTAGTTTGGCATTATCTAAGACTGCACCTGAGAGAGTCGCACCACTAAGATTTGCTTCGGTGAGAAATATGCCTTGCATATTGGCATTATTGAGTTTCGCTTCGCTGAGATTCGCTCCACTTAGAGTTGCTTCTTGGAGATTAGCACCTCGCAAATCGGCTTTGTGTAAATCTGCCCCCGTTAGATTTGCGCCGCGTAAGTCAGCACCAGATAGATTTGCCCCAGTTAGACTTGCCATACTGCGTTTCTTTCTGCCAGCATCAATTTCATGCTGATCACCTACGGCTCGCTCTTGTCTGAGATTTGCCCCTTTCATACAGGCTCCTACAAGGTTCGCTCCACTCAAATTCACCGTTCGCATATCGACATCAATTAAGTTAGCATCCATTAGATTTGCAAGACTAAGGTTGGCTCCAAACAGAGTTGCTCCTTGTAGACTTGCGCCATGCAAATCAGCGTTGGATAGATTTACATTACTGAGGCTAGCTTGGTTGAGGTTTGCACCGCATAGATTTGCACCAACCATTACCGCTCCGCGCATATTTGCCCGAGTTAAGCAGGCAAAGGTAAAGACAGTACTATTTAGATAAGCTTTGGAAAAGTTGACATCGAGCCAATCAGTACGGCTAAGATTTGCCCCGCTAAGTTTGATGCCACTGAGATTTAGTCCACTAAAGTCGCGATCGCCTTTAGCGTAGCGGCGCAAAATATCTTGAGGAGTGAGTGCTGTGTCCATTTCAAAAGCCCTTTAAATTTTTTATAAGGAGATTGCCCCTTGCCTGTATTATGCGAATTAGCATTACGCGAATTGGCAAGTATCTTCATCATCACTGGTTCTAAAAATCGCACTTGGTTGCGTAAAGTCAGTGTCTTGAAATGGTCGTACCCCACCTTCCGCAGGATGATGCATGGATCTAGCTTCAAGTTGATCATATAGAGTCTTGATTACTTGGAGAATATAATTGGCAGACTGCTCGTATGCGCTCGGCTCATTTAGCGATCGCGCAATTTGCCAGATAGTATTTTCGGCTTTGTCGAATGATGAATAAGCATAAAATAGTTGGCGTAGCAGTCCATCAAGTCTATGAGTCCGTAAGTCATGCCAGTTATCGCGATCAGGATCGAAAGGATAATAAAGCGTTGAAAACAGCAAAATCTTAGCCCGCAGGGAGTTCGTGAACCGCATTAGCTCTAATCGCAGGTCAGAAAGATCATCTGCAATCTTGGGATCAAAAGGAATTTTGAGATCAATCTGAACGGGTTGATTAGCAGATCGATTGACTAATGGAAAAACAGGTGGAGCGATCGCTTCAAAATTATGAGGATAAGAAACATCAGTATAAAGACGCTCTAATTTTGTGAGCAGCAAATTCCCAATCGCTATATATTTCAAAGGTTTAGAAACTCTTTGCACAGCTTCTTGAACCAAGGCAATCAATTGCGAAAAAGTTGGCATAAAGGAAACTAGTTCTCTTAATAAACTTGCCCAATCAACACTATTTAATTGACGCAGATCGCTTTCCCAAACATCTTGATAGGTATAAAATAAAAGCTTTTTTAAGCGCATTTGTTGGGCATCTGTATCAATATCATGGGCAACCCAAGCATAAATATCAGAATCCTCGGTGAGATAAGGCTCAAGAAGCGATCGCGCATCTTCGGTAAGGTTGAAGTGACTATCTGGTGGGATTTCTTGATCTGGAGCTTCGGCAACTGCGTCTTTCCCTAAAAGATTTTGTAAATTATCAAGCGGTGCTACTAACTGTGCTAAGCCAGCATTAATGACTAGATGCTCGACTGAATAAGAAATTGGTGGACTAAATGATTGAGAACTAGGATTAAATTTAGGAGAACTTGCGGGTTTAGCGATTTCTGATTTTGGCGATTGTTTATAAAGTTTAGAAGTTACATTAAAGACAAGTTTGGCAACGATCAAATATTGGCGTTGTTTTTGGACGGAGATCGTTTTAACAGACTTTACTAAGTTTTCCTTTAGAGATTCAATAGTCGGATATTGCTCATATAAATCTTGTATTAATTCCACAAATGTAAAATTATCTAAGCGTTTAAGATCGTTTTCCAAAATACCTGTACATACCAAACATATTAGCTTCTTCGCTCTGATCGGATCTTCACTCATTTGAAGGTTATCTGAGACTTCTTCTATCAAATATTCAAGAGGACTCTTAGTAATATTCTGCGGAATATTAGGCTGTGGAATATCGGGAGTGGAGGACAACTCCTCAACAAGAGTTGGCAAGTTTACGCTAAAAACAGTTTGAGCAAGCGATCGCGTTAGTAAGGGTTGGAGCGCTTCTAATACTTCGGATGCTGATTGATAACGTTGTCGAAAATCAAATCGAACCATCTTATCGATTATATCTGCCAAAGTTGGAGTTACTTCAACGCGATCGCGCCAGCAAAATTCACTCGTTATCGAATCTTCAGGAATCTGATTTGGTGATAGCCCAGTCAATGCTTGCATCGCAATCATGCCGATCGCATAGATGTCACTGGCAAACATAGTTTTACCGCTATATTGCTCATTGGGCATATAGCCAGGAGAACCAATTACCAAACTGGAAGTATGTCCTAATTGACTAATCGGTTGAGTACTAACTTCTTTGACCGCCCCAAAATCAATCAATACAATTTTGCGATCGCTAAATCGACGGATCAGGTTACTAGGCTTAATGTCTCGATGAATTACCTGTTGATGATGAACAAAATCAAGGGTCAGTAATATATCTGTAAGAAAATCAATCGTATACTGCTCTCCCAAGCATTGACCCCGTTTAATTTCTTGAGTTAGGACATCACCTTCAATCAATTCTTGAGCAAGGAAAAATTCTTCGTCTTCTTCAAAGTGGGCAAGTAAACCAGGAATACAATTATGTTTACCCAACCGATAAAGTACCTTCGCCTCTTTATCAAATAGCTCGCGTGAAATTCTTAACACTTCTGCTTGAGATGACACAAGTTTAAGTTGCTTGATCACACAGGCAGGTCGATCAGGCAAATGTCCATCTTCTGCAATAAATGTTTGGCTAAAGCCGCCGCCGCCAAGTAGCTTAACGATTTTATAGCGCCCAGTCAGGGTTTTACCGAGCATAGTCATTTTAGCCAGTACCAACAGAGGGGAGACTAGGATGAAGCGATGCTTTGCATCATTTATTCTAATTTCTAATATCTTGACATTTCGTTAACCTGATAGCAAGTTAATTTTCGCGTAATGTTTAGGGCTAATATTAGTAGTGCGATAACTGCCAATATGGGTGCGACCTCAATAGGATACAGTTATTAGGCAGCAATACTAATTGAGCTTGTCCCAAAACTGCTCCCAACGAGCTGAAGTTAAAATTAAGGTAGTCCTAGATGAACGAGTAGGCAAAGAAGCATTGTAATGATGAATAAAATTCCAAATGGCTCCAATGTGATTTTCTAACTTCTTAGAAAAGGATAAAGTTTTTCTAATCAGTCTTGATACTCGTTGTCGTAACGTACAGTTGAATCTCTCAATCCAGTTAGTCTTTCCCCACTGCCCTATGACGTTTGCTGGGCAGTATGACAGAATAAGAGAAGTGGAAATCAGTGTAAATAACCGCACATTGGTGATAGACGGCAGGCAACGATTGCCATAACTTCTGAGCTGATTCCCCAGAGCGATCACCGATATAACAACCCACAATTTCACGAGTCTCAACATCAATGGCAAGCCATACCCACTGTTTATTGCCTTTGTCATCCACAAAAGA
>JAYVVP010000330.1:0-8662 GCA_043786935.1 Pseudanabaena sp.
TGTTGGGCTTTCTTGGTCACAGTTGTTTTCTATTCGATATGTCTTTTAACTGGCTTCAAATATACTTTTTTGTGTCTCACTTGACGGAACCAGTACCGCTGATCGGAAATATCAGTAATGTAGGCATATCCTTCTTTTCCGATTTTGCAACCATAACCAACTAAGTCTTGAAAATGTTCTAATCCTTCCAAAGATTCGGCAGCAACATAACCCACAAGTTCATCAACGATCAGGTATTCCCAAGTATGCAGTTGAAAATCTTCACCTTTGCCATCGATATAGAGTTTAGAGAAGTCATCATGATTAAAACTCCTCATACCCTTGCGATAGGTGCGATGAATGCCACTCCATGCGTCAAGTTTGGGATAAGCGCCTAAACTTAGATACTTAGAGGGCAAAGCATAAACAGGTGGATTTTCGTTGTTAACCTTAGTCTCTGGGAGTTCCTGCCCTGCGCTCAACATTACTAATCTGCGTAAGTATCCCGACAAAGTGGTTGGCGGTACAAACGGATAAGTGGCAATGTTGAGAATTGAACCTGGTAGGATGCGAAATGTCATCGCCGCCGTTGGTTTAATCGTAAATTCTAGGCAGTACATAGTTAAGATGCCTGTAAAACTCGATCTACAAATTCGCTTGAATATTCTTGTAGCTTTGCCAGAGCAGCATCTCCAACCCAACGCTGAAAATGCTTTGTATTGAAACTAGGCGGAATACCAACTAGATCATTTTCGACAGGAGGTTCTCCTAACTGCACATTGTTGGACAGTCGAATAAAATCATCAATAGCATCTGCTGCATTGGTAACAGATGGAGAAATGATCGGGCGTTTGCCTCTGGGAACAAGATAGCGATCGAACACTAGCAAAGGCTTTTTATCAGAATCTTCTGCAAGTGAAACTCCTTTAGGATTTCCTGACCCGATCCGCGCTAATGAATCTAGAAAAGCATAGGCGACAGCCGCAAATTCTTTTTCAGTGATGCTTAGAGCGTGATTGTAAACAGGATAAAGTAGCCCTGGTTGATTGTACTGACGTTTGAATGGAATTGGTGTTTCTTCCTTCTGATTGACCAATCTCGCGGGGTGCATAGCTCTCTGTTTGTCTACAGGATAAAGCTCTTGCACAGCAACACCGCCGCTATGGGACGCGCCCAATCAGTGTTTTCTTGCCTGCAATCAAACCGCCAAAAGTTGAGCAAATGGGACATTCAGGTTGAGCGCAGGTTTCAGGAATACCACATTTAAGCTTGTCTCCCAACAAAGTACCACTCTTGACAGGCGACCAAATTAGACTGCGGCGTTCAACTCCTCTACGCTTTGTTGGTGAAATGTAGCATTTTTCAATGGATTTCCCATCGATTGTACTGAGTTTTACAACTTCAACAAGATTGATGTTGACTTGTACTTCATGTCCGAGATAAAGCTCTTGTGAGCCTTCCAAGATAGCGTAAATATCAAAGTGCATCCGAGGGTTTTGAGCATCAGTAGCAGGTAATCCAGTAGCCATTATTTATCTCCTTTGGTTTTAAGTTTGCGAACGAGTTCAGGGAATCTTGTGTAGAGTGAAAGCTTGAGTTGATAGGTCAAATCGTTCCAGTCTTTAGGCTGTGAGTAACCATTTTCTGCAAAGTGAGTGTAGGCACTCAAAACATCATCGGCATAAAGCGAAAGAAAAGTTTGCTGTTTGTCTGTTTCGGTTGTTTCGCGATCGCTCAAGCCTAATTTCTCAAGCAAAGTCTTAGTTTGATCGTAGACAAAGTAGTTGTAAGGACTGCGATAGAGTCGAGATTGGACGCTTTTCTTGGTTTCATCTCCCAAAGTCGCGTAATAGCAAAAAGCAACCGCATCATCAACTTTTTCAATCAGTTTGCTTACCTCTCGTTCGGCATCCTCATCTTTCATCGCTTTTTTTGCAGTATTTTCAAGAGACTGAGCAAAGGCATAGGTTAAACCAGTGAGTGCAGCGACATCTCGATATAACCTAGCTCGTTTTGATAATTGATTTTCTGATTCCATAGAAACTCCTATAGCTTGTAAATCTTTTTGAATCTGCACCCAATAGGCTTCGCGAACTTTTTCAAGTTCTATTTGCCCATAAAGAACAGCGATTTTTGTTAGCGTGTACTCTGCAAGAATTGGCAAGTCTTGATCGATGTAGCGAACCGCATCGCCTAAAGTCATATTGATATCTTTACCAGAGATAATAATGGGCTGGCTGTAGCCTTCCATTACTCCTTTAATAAAGAGCAAATGCCGACTTTTTAAGTCAATAGCTTGGCTACTTTGGACAATTAACGAAAAGTTAAAGTCCGTCAATACCTCGACTGGAAAAATCGAAGCAACTTTAGCCATTGCATACTGCACCTGTCCTAGCTTTTGGGCGGCTATGTCTCCTCCACCTGTGCGATCGGCTAAGACCAGATAACGCCCCCCGCTAAGGTGCATTTCTTTGTTAGTGAGCATCCGCACATAGTCTTTAATCGAGACTGAATCTTTATCACCCTTAACTGATATCAGCTTCAGAATGATACTTTCATCGGTCACTTTTAGCGGAGACGCAAAAGCAAGCGCAGAACAAGAATTACAGATGTGTGGTCTATCTTCTCCTGACGATGATTGACGACGTTGTGAAGGTCGCTCAAACATAAATCGGAGAACTTTCCATTTTGCAGTTTTCGCATTGATCGCCACACCGCAGGAATAACAAAACTCTTTGCTATCATCACCAGCCGATCGCCACTCAGGAAGAATTATTTCTTCACTAAGTAATGGCTCTGGCAAAGGATCGAAGGTTTCTGTTTCTAAAAGGCGATACATTTCAGAAATGCACTGAGTAAAAATATCGCCGCGAGTCGCATTAATTTGATCGGTTGCCACTTTCGAGAAACTTTTAGCGATCGCCTCAATTTTTCTAAACTTGTCCGAGTCCTGCTTTCTATCCAATTCCAAAAAATCAAATGGATCGCCTCTAGACTCAGCTAACAAAGAAATCTTATGCTTTACTGATTCCTGAGAAAAGACAACTTTACTTTTGAGGTTGTCCTGCTGTTTTTGCAACTTATTTTTTTGAGCTTTGGTTAGCCCCGTTTTCTCTAGCTCTTTTTGAATTACGCCCAATTCTTGCCATGCAGAATCCTGTTCTTTCAGAGATTTATCAAAACCTTTTTGAAAATACTCCTGATATTTTTTAGCCTCTTTATCTTGCATTGCCTGTTTATCTTGCAATTCCTTAGATTTAGACTTGATTTCTTTTTCAGCCAAGTCGGGATTATCTAATTCTTTTGTAAGAGCGTTAATTTGTTGCTGTCGCTTCAATTGACGACCTTCAACATCTCTCGCTACTGCAAAATACCAAGCTGCTAATACATTAGCCTGATCTCTAGTCAAAATTGGCACATCAAGAGTACTAAACCCTCGACCAGAAAGTGTAATCGCATTGAGCATGACAATAAATGTCTGTACTAACCCAGCTAACTGATCTTCGCCAAAAGTTGAGAAAGTAACCTCTTCCAGAAATCTTTGCCATAGTGTTTTAAAATTTGGGATTTCCTTACTTGGGATAAATACCCGCACATGGCGATCGCTCTCTTCTAAAACCACAATCTGATGAACTTTCTGTAAATATTCCAGAAATCGATCTATGGCGCTTTCTATAGCTAATCTAGCTTGTAGCTCACCAGGGATAGAGGATTTATACAAAATCTGAATTTTGCCAAGCTCTTGATCTTGATAAAAAACTCGATCTTGTCTTAACTCAATTTCTGGCAAATCAGCATTTGCAGCTTTTTTACTAAGCTTCAACTCTCGAATAATTTTTGATGATCCAAAAGACTGAGCAATAGCGATCGCGTTTGGCAAACTAACAAGACCTTGTATTAGATGCTGTCTATTTTTAATAACATCTGATGCCAAGGCACTTATTAAAATTTTTATCTGGTGATTTACCGCAACCGAATTAAACTTATTTGATTTTAACTGCCTTGTCATAACCTCACATCCTCATAAATATCTGAAAGCGCGATCGCTAAATCAATCGACTGCAAATGCAAACTATCTCCCGCACCCAAACACTGCACCAACCAACCACCATCTTGATCTTTGCGATAAAGTTCCACTTTTATCTCAGACTGCGAAACCAAGACATATTCCTGCAATGATTCCAACTTTTGATAATTAAAGAGTTTCTCCCGCCGATCTAACATGGCAGTTGATGGAGATAGAACTTCTACTATTAAGCAAGGCTTCTGTTTTACATAAGCATCGCTATCAGTGCGATCGCAAACTACCATCACATCAGGATAATAAGTCGCATTATTTGCCGAGGCGATCGTCAACCTCATATCTGATGAAAAGACTCGGCAACTACTACCGCGCAAACATGGACGAATGCACGCAACAAGATTGCTAGCGATCACATTATGATCTTCACTTGCTCCAGCCATTGCGAAAGCTTCACCATTCACAAACTCATGTTTAGTTTTGCTCTCATGTTCATAGGCAAGATATTCGGCATAAGTCAGGTCGGGTTGTTTAGCAAACATTATTCAGTTTCCTCAACAGATAATTTGTACTTAACTTGTTGCTTTTAATTATTTTGGCACACATAATTAAAGTAAACAAGCACTTAAACGTACAAACTGTACGTACAAAATAATTCATGGGACGTAAAGGCGAATCAATCACATTATCTATATCCGATCGCGACAAAACAAATCTAGAAGCGATCGCACTAGAACTTGACATGATGTGGGGCGATCGCCCTAATATCTCCAAACTAGTCGAAGCGATCGCCCGTAAGCAGATCCAAATTTCTAAAAATAATGACTGGTCAAGCGATCGCATTGACACAATAGATCGTGTAATTGACTTATTGATTGACTATGGAGAACTTGACCTTGCTCAAAACATTACAAATCTGCTGCTTGAGCGAAGTGAACTGACCGCACCAATGCGGCGGCGACTAGAAAACTTTAATGAAAAACCACCCGAAATGTGGCGACAAACCATAGATCGATACATCAAGCTACACCAACCATTTCAATTGCTTTACCACGATGCCGCCGATATTCCCCACAGTTTTTCTATTTACTATGCAAAAGTTACACCCCACGATAAACGGCTTTATCTTGATTGCTGGTGCAGTGAAACCGTAAGTGAAGATGTTGAGACTCTCCAGCACAACCGATGTTTACGACTTGATCGCATTCCTGAGTCAGCAATTACCCCCATTCAAGGAAAATGGCGATCGCAACTAGACCAAATAACCGTAACTTTCCAATTATCGGGAAAGCTTGCCCATGCATACAAACCAAAACCTAATATTGACATTGGCGATATCTGGCTAGGTGATCCACCTCTGCGTCAAATCACCCGTACAATCAGCAGTACATTTTGGTTTTATCGCGAACTTATGCCATATGCCGAAGATTGCGAGATTATCGAACCCGACGACGTGCGTCAAAAATTTATTGAGAAAGTGCGATCACTCTACATCAAATATTTTTTAGGTCTAGAGAAGAATTAAAAATGCTTAATGTCCCATATTCTGGCACTGGACTTTTAAAGAGGGATGAGGCGCTCAAAGTATTCTAGAGTAAGTTTTTCATGGTTTTACTGCTCAATCACCATAAATTCTTACTGGATAAGCCTGATAGCTATTTATCATTTCTTTAACAACCAGTAATTCTTGAAATATTTAGCTGTTATAGCTAGCATTAACTTGCTGCTTTCTGCAATTTTTTTAGCTCAACTCTTCGGCTCAAAGAAGGATCGTCCTCCTTGCATATATCAGCGTCATCCTCATATATACCTTTAATGACCCATACGCCTTTTCGTAATGCTAGTGTTATAACTGCATCCATCCATACAACGCGATCGCCTATTTGGAACTTCTCCGTTTTAGGGAGAGTTGAGACACTTAGCGGTATTGAAAAGATGGCTGTATCCCTCGCCAAATAATGCTTAGGGATAGATGTAGATGGTTGAAGAGGTATACCCTCTCCATACTTTAATTGCCTATCTATCTATCCTTGTTCAATTTCTTTTTGATTTTTATGTTCAAACTGTCCCCAACTATCCCTATTCATTTCTATATCAGGGTTTGAACCGTCTAGCTTACTATCCCCTAACTGTCTCTTAACTATCCCCAAATGTGAAGGAATATCAAAAGTAGACATTCTAGGGATTGTGTAGTAGTAGCATCCCCCAGTCTTGTTGCTGCGTTTACAGCCAAATGTCCTAACAATACTTGCAAATTTAACTTGGGTTTTGGGGTGATGTTGGTTGTAGTTACACCATTCTCGATAACTTAGATAGAAGTCATTAGCCTTGATAGATGCTTTCCCATCAGGGAAAACTTCAACCAAAAATCTAAACTCAGGATTATTCGCTTCAAAACGCTCAATGCTCATTGCGGCGATCGCGCCAATCTCCCCAGCCGTCATAATCTGCCGTTTCATCTCTTCATGAGAGATCGTGTAACACCAAGCAAATATTCCTGATAGTTTACGCTCAAGCTTTTGAGATAAGTTAGTATCGACGGACTCAGGCTGATGATTAAATGGAATAACCGTAAGTCTTCTGTCTAGCCCCTCTGATCCATCTGGCACACTAATAAAAGCGTTGTATGCTCTTTACTACTAATACTCCAAGCCTAACCGTACAAGTATCTTTATAGAGTTTTTTGACCTCTACAGGTTCATTGCTAACAACCTTGTTATATACCCCTATGTTGCTCAAGAAACCTGACGCATCATAATCAACAGCAAGATCCTTATCTAGCAGTTGCCCCAAACCCACAGCATCCGTTCCGGCGTTGCACAAATGAAAGATGAATGAGTAAATAAAAGACAACGAGTTTAAGCAATGAAACATAATGAAATGTCCAAAGTGTGGTTCATCACATATTCGTAAGAATGGGAAGCGAGGAGAGAAACAAAATCATATTTGCGCTGATTGTGGTCGTCAGTTCATCGATAGTTACTCAGTACTTGGGTATTCCCAAGATGTCAAGAAAATATGTCTAAAAATGTACTGTAACGGCATGGGATTTAGACAGATTGAGAGATGTACTGATGTTAGCCACAACTCCGTCATCAACTGGGTAAAAGAAGTAGCCAAGCCATTACCAGAGTATCCACCGATTGAAACTATTCCTGATGTTGGAGAACTAGATGAACTCCAGACTTTTGTTGGGTCAAAAAAAACTTGATTTGGCTATGGACTGCGGTAAATCATTTTAGCCAAGGTGTATTGGCTTGGACATTAGGAGATAGGAGTAGCCAAACCTTTGAACCTCTATGGACATTAATTAAAGTTTGGCAATGCTATTTCTGGGTTACCGATGGCTACTGTGTCTATAGAACCCATTTGGTATCTTAGGGAAGCTTAGCAAGCCGTTTCAGGATAAGCCGAATAAAGCAAAGTTTGAGTCTAGCATTTGCATTAGCTAGAGTTCTGTCAAAGTTCTTAACTAGGCTTTTACATCTTTCAACCCAAGCATTATTTCTTTCAACAATCCAACGCATCGGAATAACTACAAAACCAGATATTCCTTAAGCTTTCTTTTCTTGCTTTGAAAGTTTGGGTGCAACCTTAAACCTAATCTTGGTCATAATCTGCGGATAAATCAACTCTAGCTCTTGAGTAAGATACTCAGGATTGTATCCATGATCCAGCATTATCGTAATTTTGGGGATGTTGACGGGTTTAGCTTTGAAGTAATCGATGTTTTGCTCAAACATCTCAATCAATCCCCGATCATCAGACACACTGGCTTTAGTGCAATGGGTAAAGAAAGGAAAACCTAATGAGTCAACTGCTAAATGTCGTTTGATGCCATTAGTGGCTTTGTAAGAACAAAATCCTTTTGACTCAACGCTAGCGTTACAAGTATTTTTGGTGGCTTGGGAATCAACAATGATCAGGGTTGTCCACTTAGTTTTTTTTTAACTTGCTCTCTTGCCTGACTGTGTAGTGCATCTAGCATTAAATCTAATACTCCTGCTTCGCGCCATTGCTTATAATGCCAATACACGGTTGAGTAAGGTGCCAAGTCTTTGGGTAAGTCTGACCAATTACATCCGTTCTTTAGTTGATAAAATATTCCATCTAGAATTTCTCGCTTTGTCCACTTGGGTGGTCTTGTCTTCCGCTTTTTGGGCAACAGAGCCTCAATGATCTCCCACTCTTTATCGCCTAAGCTACCTGTATATCCCATACTTGAACCCTTTTGTTACTCTTCTTAAGATACCAAATGGGTTCTATAAAATGTTTATTAACTCGGAAGATCAAATTATTAGCAAAACCTACATGACCAGAGTTGAGGGTGAAAATACAAGACTGAGACATTATCTTGCCCGATTGCATCGCAAAACTTTATGTTATTCAAAATCTGAACAAATGTTGAGACATTCAATTCGTCTGTTAATTCATTATCTCAAGTACAAATCAATTCCTACTTTCTCTTGATTCATCTTTCATTTGTGCAACGCCTCACTCTTTACCTTTTCACTGCGATAGGTCTTTTTTTTAGAGTGATGTTATGTCTTTGCAAAAAACGACACATAAGTAACCATGCAGAATCATTTATACACAATCATATTAATGGGAAGATTCTAAGAATCACCATATCTGATCTAATTGCTATGAGACTAATAGCGC
>JAYVVP010000331.1:0-8649 GCA_043786935.1 Pseudanabaena sp.
TCACATGAAAGCTTTGCCAAAATTGATGGAGATTGATCGCCATGAAACGCCGATCAGTATTCAGCTTTTTGATTGTCGCCCTGATTTTCTTGCCGAAGCCGCCCAAAAAGCAGCGGCTGAAGGAGCAGACACAGTAGACATTAATATGGGTTGCCCTGTAAATAAAATCACCAAAAAGGGCGGCGGCTCATCGCTATTGCGGCAGCCTGAGCTAGCGGCAGAAATTGTGCGCTCAGTTATTCAAGCCGTTGATATTCCTGTGACCGTCAAAACTCGCCTCGGTTGGGATGATGCCGAAATTACAATTTTAGACTTTGCCAAGCGCATGGAGGATGCTGGCGCAAAGATGATTACAGTTCATGGGCGAACGCGATCGCAGGGCTATACGGGTCAAGCTAAGTGGGAATGGATTCGTAAAGTCAAAGAGGTGTTGACGATTCCTGTGATTGCCAATGGTGATATTTTTTCGGTGGATGCAGCGATCGCTTGTTTAGAGCAAACTGGTGCGGATGGGGTGATGTGTTCGCGAGGGACGTTGGGCTATCCATTCTTGGTTGGTCAGGTCGATCATTTTCTAAAGACAGGCGAATATTTACCAAAACCTTCGGCGATTGAGTGTTTGCAAGTTGCAAAAGAGCATTTGCAAGGTCTGTGGGATTACAAAGGGATACGCGGTCTCAGGCAATCACGCAAGCATATGGCATGGTACGCCAAGGGTTTTGTGGGGGCGGCGGCGTTGCGCGATCGCCTCTGTCGGATTGAGTCGGTACAAAATGGTTTAGATTGTCTCGATCAAGCAATTGAACAACTTGCCAGTCATCAGCCTGTTTTTATCGCGATTAATCCTTTAGATATGGCAGAAATGATCGCTATGCAGCAATAATATCTGTAACAAGAATTTGTATCGCGCTTCGCGTAGCTGAAATTCAATAACTTTATCAAGAAATCTCATGCAAGCATTTAACCTCCGTAACTTGCGCCTGTTTATCATCATCTTTTTTATAACAGTGCTGATTTTCGCGCTTGGATGGTTTGTGTTTCTGCGCCCCGCCATTACTAGTCTAAATAAATCAGCGCAAGTAGCTGGATCTAGTCTCCAAAATATCACGCTCACTGAATTTGATGCGAATGGAAAACTGCTCTGGGAAATCACTTCCAAAAGCGCTAACTATCGACCAGACAGCAAAATCGCTGATGTTCAAGATGTGAAAGGGAAATTTTATCGCAATGGCGAAGCTTTAATGGAAGCGACAGGTGATAAAGGAACCATTAATCAAAGTACTAAAGAGATTTCGCTAGAAGGAAACATTAAGGCGATCGCTATTCAAGAAAAAATCGATATGAAAGCTGATCGTATGGTCTGGAAAGCTGAAGAGGATGTTCTTAAAGCTACAGGTAATATTCAGATTAATAAGCCTGATGACAAACTAAAAATGACAGGGAAAGAACTAACTGCTAAACCGAGTACTAATATCTATAGCTTAGAGAAAAGCGTAATCGTCACTGCGGTTGAGCCACCCTTAGAAATGAAGAGTGAGAAAATCACATGGGATGCAAAAAACGATCGCGTATTTACCGAAGTTCCGCTTTCAGTACTGCAAGTAAAAGATAAATTGCAACTATCCGCAAATAAAGGTGATTGGAATGTTACCAAAAAAGAAGTTACATTCACAGGCGATATTAAAGCTAAAGATCCTAAACTAGATGTAGAAATTGAGGCTGCTCAGGCAAATTGGAATCTTGACAAAAAGTTGGTAACCCTTCCCGTAGCATTTACAGCCTCAAGTAAAAGTCGAGGTCTTATCGTCAAGGCTCAAAAAGGACAAGCGCAAGTAGAAGAAGAACGCATTAATCTCACAGGTCAAGTGTCCGCAAGTTTTAGTTCTACTCAAGGTGTCGTCAATGCTGATCAAGTGGAATGGTTAATTCCTAATAAAACGGTAACTGCTGATGGCAATATCACTTATCAACAACCAGATAAAAATCTCAACATCAAAGGCGATCGGGCTGTAGCAAACCTCGAATCACAGACAGTTACCGTGACAGGTGCAAATGTCCTTTCGACATTAAATCCTTAATCACATTCTTAATTTAAAATCAAAAAAGGAGAAGTAACATTCATTGCTACTTCTCCTTTTTGAGTTTTGAAAATATAAATCTAAGGATAGTTATTAGCAACCAATACCAATATATTTATATCCTAATTCTTCCAGAGCTTTGCCATCAAGGAAGTTGCGAGCGTCAACAATGACTGGATTCACCATTAAAGTCAGCATCTTGGCATAATCGATCGCCAGAAACTCCTTCCAATCAGTTACCAAAACTACCGCATCACAGCCATCCGCAAGACGCTCCAGATCGGTTTCAACAATTACATTGGAAAACCCTTGACGTAGTCCAGATTGAGAAACTAGAGGATCATATGCTTTGACCCTAGCTCCCAAGCGACTAAGTTGATCGATTAGGGTCAATGCAGGGGCATCACGCATATCATCGGTATCAGGCTTAAAAGTCATCCCCAAAAGTCCAATAGTTTTTCCCTTCAAAATTTTCAGTGCTTGCTGTAATTTCTCAACAACAAGAGTGCGCTGGAGTTCGTTCACCCGTACACAAGCTTTGAGAATTTCCGTTGAATATCCATAGTCCTCAGCCGTATAAATTAAAGCGGAAACATCTTTACCAAAGCAAGAGCCGCCCCAGCCGATCCCTGCTTGCAAGAACTTAGAGCCAATCCGTGAATCTAAACCAATTCCACGCGCAACTTCATTAATATCTGCACCAACGCGATCGCAAATATTAGCAACCTCATTCACAAAGCTAATCTTTGTTGCCAAAAATGCATTTGCTGCATACTTAATCATTTCCGCTGAGTTCAAGTCAGTAACAACGACAGGCACGGGCGGTAAGGTCTTATCAACCGCAAAGGAGCGATCAATAATCGGTGTATAAAGCTCTTGCATTAATTTCAAAGCACGAGCACTTCCACTACCAACGACGATGCGATCGGGATTAAAAGTATCGTAAACAGCTACACCTTCGCGGAGAAATTCTGGGTTACTAACTACATCAAACTGAATTCTATCGGCGTTACTTTTGCCTGCCATACCATCTAATACGATCATTCGCACCCAATCACCAGAACCAATTGGTACGGTTGATTTATTAACGATAACGCGATATCCCTCAGTAAGACTTTCGCCAATACTTCGAGCAACCGCTTCGACATATCGCATATCGCTGCGACCATCAGCTAGAGAAGGTGTGCCAACAGCAATAAATAAAATCTCCCCATGCTTGATACCCGCCGCAATATCAGTAGTAAATTCGATCTTGCCTTGATGAATTGACTCGGCAATCACTTCAGGTAATCCTGGCTCATGAATAGGCGATTGCCCTGATTTCATCAGCTTGACTTTTTCTTCATTGTTATCAACACAAATTACATCATGACCGATATAGGCAAGACAAGCGCCTGTTACCAAACCCACATAGCCAGTTCCAATTACACAAACACGCATATTCTATTACCAATCTAAATATTGTGAGCTAATTCTGAATACAACACTTAGGCTAAAGTAAAACATTAAATTTTCGTTAAAAGTGTAGTGAATTAACACTTTCAATAGGAATCTAAGGCTTTAACTGGTCGCGAAAATAAGCGATCGTCTTTGACAATCCTTCTTCTAACTCGACCTTTGGCTCCCAACCTAAATGGATCTTGGCTTGGGAAATATCAGGCTGGCGACGTTGGGGATCATCTAGAGGTAAAGGCTTAAACACAACTTTAGCTGTAGGATCGACCAAACGTTGAATTGTCTGCGCCAATTGAAGAATTGTATATTCCCCTGGATTACCCAAATTAACTGGCCCAATATAGTCACCATTCATAAGGCGAATCAGTCCTTCTACTAAATCTGATACATAACAGAAACTGCGAGTTTGAGAACCATCTCCATAAATTGTGAGGGGAATACCTTTAAGTGCTTGCACAATAAAATTACTCACCACCCGCCCATCATTCTCTAACATCCTTGTTCCATGGGTGTTAAAAATACGGGCAACTCGTACCTCAACACCAAATTGACGATGGTAATCAAAAGTTAGAGTTTCGGCAATTCGCTTACCTTCGTCGTAACAGCTACGAATACCCGTACAATTTACATTGCCCCAATACTTTTCAGTCTGAGGATGGATTAAAGGATCGCCATAAACCTCAGAAGTTGAGGCAAGCAAAATTCTAGCTTTCGATTTTTTTGCCAATTCCAACATATTCAGCGTTCCTAAAAAATTGGTTTTAGCTGTTTTAACTGGATCAAATTGATAATGTACAGGTGAAGCTGGGCAAGCCAGATGAAAGATTTGATTAACATTATCAATCTCAATGGGATTGATAATGTCATGTTCAATTAATTGAAAGTTAGGATGTTCTATCCATTGAATATTGTTAGATTTTCGACCTGTGTAAAGATTGTCAATACATACAACTGTATGTTCCGCTTCAATTAACCGATCAACTAAATGTGATCCAATAAATCCAGCGCCGCCAGTCACTATAATTTTCATGTTTGTTTTCTGCTTATCTTCTAAGAAGGTTATTGACTAATGAATAAGGAGTAACAATGTTGCCAAGAAATCTAGTAACTGAATTAAGAAGCCCTGAACCGAATGAAGGACGAACGACGATCACATCGCGATCGCGTAATCCAGGATTAGATTCTTCACTCAAGGGTAGATTTAAATCAGCTACCAAATTGCGTCGCATAATCGAGCCATCGGGATTGATCCGATAAAGCTCAACGGCTCGCCAGTCAGCATCATTGGTCAAACCACCTGCAAAAGAGATGGCTTCAGTAAATGCACTATTCGGTCTAAGTTGTAAAGAACCTGGACGAACTGCTTCACCGACTATCTGTACAGTGATGACCGTAGGAGAGAATGTCGCCTTAGCAACTTGCAAATATTCACTTGGATTCGTTTTTTCTAGTCGAGGTACAGTAATCAGATCACCATCTGTGAGGGTAATATCTTGGCTGAGATCAGCTTTTACAATCAAATCCAGCAAGTTTGCTTTAACAATAGTTCGTTGCCCTCTATCATTTAAACGAGAAATCTGCACATTCCGAATATCGGCAATTTCAGTTACTCCATTTGCCGATTGCAAAGCACGGCTGATAGTAACTGGACCACCACCTGAAGTAGTTCCAGCCGAAGTTGTCGTGCCTGAGAGACCTGTAGGCACAGATCCATTACGAGAATAAACTAAGGTTTGTGGACCGATTCGATTGACTTCTCCCACAATCACTACTTGAATAGTAAAAGTATCTGGAGAAAAGGTGGAATTGCTAACGAGCCGACTCTGAGACGCACTTGCCTCGGATAGTGTCGGCACAAGAATTGAGTCTCCATCTAAAATGCGAACATCTTGACTAATATCGCCTTGCTCAAGTAAAGATTGCAAATTAACCTTAATAATGCGGCGACCTAAAGCACCGTCTCGGCGGGAAATTTGAATATTACTGATATCAGCTCTTGAGGTAATCCCTGAAGCTGTTTCAAGCGCTCGGGTTAAAGTTGCAGCATTGCTCCCAGCACCAGTACCGACATAGGTTAAAAAACGTGGCCCTGGGCGATTTACTTCTCCAATGATCGCAATATTTAACGCACGAGGAGAAACCAAAGATACATTGACAATGTTGCGAACCAAAAAGGGATTTAGCTTTTCCCGTAATAAAGTATTTGCTTCATCTAGGCCCAATCCCTCTAACTTAACAGCTCCAATTAATGAAATATTAATCGTTCCATCGGGGGCGATCGTTTGAGTTCCCGACAGCTCTGGCACGTTAAAAATTTCGATCTTAATGGTGTCACCCGCACCCAAAGTGTAGCGAAATGTATCTTGAGATTCACTTACACTTAGAGCTGGTACACCATTATTAACATTAGATAATGGTCTGAGATTTGAGTTTGGAAGCGCTGGAAATGATGGTGATATTGGTGCAGATGAAGGGACAGCTCTTTTTTCAATTGTGGTAGTCTGTGCCCAACTAGGAAGAGGATAACAAGAAATTATTGCAAATAGAATTAGTTTGCAAAATTGAAGTTTGTGCATAAAAGTAAAAATACTCCTTAAAACTAACTATCTAATCGTTAGAAACTTAATACCTGTAGCAATATAGTCAGTTTTTACAATGTCAGTTTTTACAATATATATAGAGGGTAGTTTTTACAATCTTTGGCAGTCATTGTATCAGTACGATCAATCTTTTATCTCAGTAATTTTACGGAAATACAATGCAGTTACCTCAGGTTATTTATTTAGATGCAGTTGGCACCCTTTTTGGAGTTAAAGGTAGTGTTGGTGAGCAATATGTCAAGATTGCTACAGATTTTAATGTTAAGCTCGATCCTGAGGTGATCAATCGGGCTTTTTATCGCAGCTTTCAATCTGCACCACGCATTGCTTTTCCTGATTTACCTCATTCCGATATCTTGATCGCTGAATATGAATGGTGGCGATCGCTTGCTGAGCAGACTTTTAATCAAACAGGGGACTTAATAAAATTTTCCGACTTTGAAGTTTTTTTCAAGCAACTTTACGCTTACTTCGCTACGGACGAGCCTTGGTTTATTTACGAAGACACCTGCCTAGCCTTGAAGACATGGCAGCAACAAGGTGTTACTTTGGGGATATTATCAAATTTTGATAGTCGGATCTATTCAGTCTTGAAAGCTTTGGAGCTAGAAGATTACTTCAGTTCGATTACGATCTCCACCGAAATTGGGGCGGCTAAGCCAGATCTCTTGATTTTTCAAGCCGCACTAGCCAAACATAATCTAGAGCAATCGCCTGAATTAGCTTGGCATATCGGCGATAGTTTCAATGAAGATTATGAAGGGGCTACCGCAGCTGGTCTTACTGCATTTTGGTTAAACCGCGATCATCAACCCACAACCAATCCTGCTAAGCAATCAGCTCGTAAAATTGATAAGTTAACCTCTCTATTAGCAGAGAGCGCTTTGCGCCTAAGGCCATAAAAACTATGTTCACAGGACTCATTCAAACTATTGGCATGATTGAGCAACGCGATCGCGATCAGCTTGTGATTCATTGTCCTGATCTAGTTGCCAAGATTGCGATCGGGGATAGTGTTGCTGTTAATGGGGTATGTCTAACTGCAACTTATGTTTCTGATACTAATTTTGTAGCTGATGTCTCGCCTGAAACTTTAGGTCGTACTAATTTAGGTGATCGCAAGTTGAAGTATGTCAATTTGGAAATGGCTCTAGCCGCGGGCGATCGCATTGGTGGTCATTTTGTATCGGGGCATATCGATGGGATGGGGAAATTAAGCGATCGCGCTCTAGTTGGTAATTCATGGGAACTAAGCTTTGAAGCTATTCCCGAAGTTGCTCGTTACATAGTATTTAAAGGCAGTATTGCTATCAACGGTATTAGTCTTACGGTTTCCTATTGCAATGACTCAGGCACGAGTTTTCGGGTTGCAGTCATTCCCCACACCTATGACAACACCACTTTAAAAGATCTTGATCTTGGTAGCTCTGTGCATCTTGAAGGCGATATTTTGGGTAAATATGTTGAGAAATTTCTAAGATCAGGCAATCTTACTCAAAATAGTCCTTCTCCTACTTTAGTAACACCAGAATTTTTGACTGAACATGGTTGGTAAAGTGAATCAAACATCGTGTCCATGTTGACAAGAACAACAAAGCCCTTGTTAACGTAGCAATACCCAATACAGATTTGTTCTAATCAGTAAGTTAAGAGTAGCGCTTTACACTGCCTCTGCTTTTTGGTTTTTATATGAAATAATGCTTTCTGTAAACTTTTTTACAATTGTTTAACACTTTTAGCAACACTCTTATAGGAATCATGGAACGTACTTTTTTGGCAGTCAAGCCCGATGGCGTGCAACGTCAGCTAGTCGGAGAAATTATTCGTCGCTACGAATCAAAAGGCTTTAAGCTCGTGGGACTCAAATTGTTGCAACCAACTCGCGAACTCGCTGAAAAGCACTATGCAGTTCATAAAGAAAGACCATTCTTCTCGGGACTAGTAGATTTCATTACCTCAGGTCCAGTTGTGGCTATGGTATGGGAAGGCGATGGCGTAGTTGCATCTGCTCGCAAGATCATTGGCGCAACTAATCCTCTCACGGCTGAACCAGGGACAATTCGTGGTGACTATGGCGCAAATATCGGACGCAATATCATTCATGGTTCTGATGCGATCGAAACTGCTCAGACTGAGATTACTCTTTGGTTTAATCCTAAAGAATTAGTCGATTGGCAATCTAGCATAACCTCTTGGATCTACGAGTAACCTAAATTTTCATAGCATCAAAAAGCAGGAAATCGCTTTACGATTTCCTGCTTTTTTAGGGTTTGTAGGGTGATCGCTACCCGTTTAGGTCTTATTTAGGTGTAGAAACCCAACTATACCCAAAGACGTGTTGACAGTTCTTAACAATTTGAAATATAGTTGAATGTGTAATCGAAAGATTACATTTATTCCAAATTCATAAACGTAGAAATGACAACAGCAGTACAAAGACGCGAGAGCGCATCAATCTGGGACCAGTTTTGCAACTGGATCACCAGCACCAACAACCGCCTATATGTAGGCTGGTT
>JAYVVP010000332.1:0-3064 GCA_043786935.1 Pseudanabaena sp.
ATACCTAGCTGTGGCAAGAGCCTCTGATATTCCGCCTAAGTTCATTCACCTCACTTATAGCAATGGCACACCTAAGCGCAAACTAGCGATCGTGGGTAAAGGTTTAACTTTTGACTCTGGCGGCTTGAACTTGAAAACAGGCGCTGGCAGTAGCATCGAACTGATGAAAACTGATATGGGCGGTTCTGCGGCGGCACTTGGGGCAGCAAAGGCGATCGCCCATCTCCAACCTACCGATATTGAAGTACATTTCATTATTGCCGCTTGCGAAAACATGGTTAATGGCAGTGCAATGCGCCCTGGTGATATTCTCACCGCTTCTAATGGCAAAACCATTGAGGTGAATAACACCGATGCGGAAGGTCGTCTAACTCTTGCTGATGCTCTCGTCTATGCCGATAAATTGGGTGTCGATGCGATCATTGATCTTGCCACGCTTACAGGCGCTTGTGTGGTGGCTCTCGGTGAAGACATCGGGGGAATGTGGTCGATTGATGACACTTGGGCAGATGCGATCGCTAGAGCCGCTAAAGCCGCTGGTGAGAAGTTCTGGCGAATGCCTCTTGAAGATCCTTATTTTGACCAATTGAAGTCTGTTGTCGCGGATTTTAAAAATACGGGTTCTCGGGCAGGCGGGGCGATTACGGGTGCTCTATTCTTGAAGCAATTTGTAGAAAAAACAACTGTATGGGCGCACCTTGACATCGCGGGACCAGTTTGGACTGAGCGCGAATCGGGATATAACAATGCTGGCGGCACTGGTTTTGCCGTAAGAACTTTAGTTAATTTAATTATTAATTAAATTGCTGTAAAACAAAATGCGGATAGAGAGACTCGAACTCTCACATCAAAGATACTAGAACCTAAATCTAGCGCGTCTACCAATTCCGCCACATCCGCTTGAGTAAAATGTTTTTTACGCCGAATCAAATGATACAGCAATATGAGTAAATCGCGCACAATTTTTTTGCCAAGTTTAAAGAGGGGTGTTTTGCTAGCAGTCCCACCTTAGCGATAAAAGTGACTCAGGCTAACACCTTCACTATCTCGGTTTTATTGAGATACAATCATTTTGATTTGTTTTTTGCTCTGAGCGTACTTTTAACAATTTTGTTGAGCATATCTGTCTAGTGCATATTCATAAGCCTCAAAAAATCGATTTAGAGCAAATTTATCCCTGCCCTTGCCCTCGCAAACGGGGAAAGTTAAAACCGATCGCCTTGACCGACGCTTTTGGTTGCGATCATTGTTCTTTGTTGTTTGAGCTAGAAAAAGATGGATATAATCTATTGCAATTAGGTGGTATGGACTCTCAACACCACAGATGGCAATGGATTGGCAAATGGCAAGCCATTCATGAATATAAAGCTTATCCTTTGCTAGAAACAGGTTTAATTTACCTAGCTTCTTTGTTATTTTTTGCTTTGATAATTTTGTGGGCGCTAAATTTAAAATCAGCTTTTGGTATTCCTCTCGCAATTTTGTTGTTTGCCCTTTTGATTTTGATAATATGGCGATTGCTCGTGCTGCGTCGTCGCGATTTTTAATTACTTATTACAAATATGTCACCAGAAGACCTGACAGGCTTCATTTATAAATCTCATGTCGCAGCACTGCAACTCGCGCAAATCTCAACTAGAGAACGCGATCGCATGCTTCTAGAGCTTGCCGAGGCAGTCAAAAAACATAAAAACTCGATCCTAGAAGCAAATACGCTAGATTTGGAAGCAAGTCGCGATATGGCTGTGCCTGAGTTGTTACTAGAATGGCTCAAACTAACTCCAGATCGGCTGAATTACATGATCGAAAGTCTGAAGCAGCTTTCTAATCTTCCCGATCCTTTAACGCTTCAAGTCGGAATTAATGGTTATCAACGTATTCCTTTAGGCGTAGTTGCCTTTGTCTATGAGGGTTTTCCACAGTTAGGGCTAATTGCCGCAGGGATGTGTTTGAAGGTGGGTAACACGATCATTCTCAAAGGCGGAAACGAGGGTAGTAATACTCAAGAAGCGATCGCAGCCATCGCTAAAGATGTATTAATTGCCAGAGGCTTTCCTGAAGCTTGTATGACCTCTTTGCCGAAGGGAGTAGCCCTAAAGGAGTTGATCGTCCAAGAAAAATATTTGCGCTTGGTAATTCCTTACGGTCGTCCTAGTTTTGTGCAGCAGGTGAGTAAACAGGCGACAGTCTCAGCTTTGCCGATTGCGATGGGCAATTGCTATTTATATCTATCGACTTCAGGAAATTTAGACTTTGCCAGAGAGATTATTTTAAATAGCCGTAAGGGTGATCCTGATGCTGTCAATGCGATCGAAAAAGTGGTGGTGCATCAATCATGGATGAATCGTGGCTTAGGTGAATGGATTAAAAGTTTAAAAAAACAAGGTTTAAGAGTACGCGGATGCCCAGAGACAACTACTTACTTTCGGCAGTTTCTAGAAGAGTCTCATAGTGATGAAACTGATAAACCAAGCCAACTTTTAATTGAGCAAGCGATCGAGGCTGAAAATGTCTGGGGACAAGTTTATCTAGACGAAACGATCGCCATCAAAATTGTGAATGATACTGAAGAGGCGATCGCGTGGATCAATCAATATAGCAGTGGTCATGCTGACGTATTACTAACTGATTCATTGTCCGAACGCGATCGCTTTGTCAGTTGCATTAATAGCAGCACAATTTTTGTCAATGCTCATAGTCGCTTTAGTCGTTGTGCCAAAGTTGGAGCTAATGGCAGCGTCAAAATTGCGCTAGGTATGTCCAGTTTAAAAACGCGAGGTGCATCTAGATATCCTGGAGTCATTGATATTTATGCCTTGACAACAACTAAACAAGTGTTAACAAGCTCGTGGATGCCATAAGTCTTTAGGTATATCGCTTTAGCAAGGCTTCAAGTTTTTCGATAGGCGATCGCGGCGGAAATCTTGGCAATTCTTGCTCTTGCTGGCGATCGCTTAGCAAGCACAGCACAGGTATTTCATATTGATAGCGATCAAACCAGTCAGGGTTGCTAGCGATATCTCTGATTTCTAGTTCAAAATCCACATCTTTGACCTGTTTTAAT
>JAYVVP010000333.1:0-3054 GCA_043786935.1 Pseudanabaena sp.
CGGTAGATTTAGTAAGCTATCAAGATATATATCCATCTCTAATTATTTAGTATGATTGTATCTCATTATACAGTTATCCCCACAACCCCAGAAGAGCCAGAAATTAATAGTAATCTTCTCAAAAGTATTTATTTATTGTCATTCCGTAAATATGAAGGATTTCATGACTTTGACATATAAAAATAGCATCAATGCTGAACTTTTAGCTGATATCGTATCTGTCTCTAAATCAACATTATTAAAGTGGGAAAATAACGGTAAGTTAAAACCATTTATATCCACGGCTGGCAAAAGACAATACCATATCGATCAACTGACTGAATTTAGAGAAATTCGGGATATGATGAACTCAAAATGGGATGAAGAGATTAAGGTTAAACCAGTCAGAGCTTTCTCTTCCATAGAACTTTTCGCTGGTGCTGGGGGATTGGCGATCGGACTTGAAAAAGCTGGTTTTGAAGCTGCCGCTCTAAATGAATTTGATAAGCAAGCTTGTAATACACTTAGAGCCAATAGACCAAACTGGAGCATAATTGAAAGTGATATTCAAAATGTAGATTTTACAAGCTTTAGAGGGATTGACTTTATTTCGGGTGGGTTTCCTTGTCAAGCATTTTCTTACGCAGGTAATCAACTTGGATTTGAAGATACAAGAGGAACTTTATTTTTTGAGTTTGCACGTGCAATTAAAGAATCTCAGCCAAAAGTTTTTCTTGGAGAAAATGTTAGAGGTTTACTTGAACATGATAATGGAAGAACTATTGAAGCAATTAAGTCAGTAATTTCTAGTTTAGGATATACATTAATTGAACCTAGAGTTTTAAAGGCAATCTTCTATAAAGTGCCACAGAAACGCGAGCGATTAATGCTTGTTGGCATTCGTAATGACCTAGTTCAGTATGCTCAGTTTCAATGGCCCTCATCTTATAAACGGGTTTATGTATTGAAGGATGCCCTTAAAACTGGTGAACTTTATCCCAATGATGTACCTCAATCAATTGGACAAAAATACTCCAAAAGAAAAGAAGAAATCTTAAGACTTGTACCTCAAGGTGGCTATTGGCGCGATTTACCTGATGAATTACAGCGTGAATATATGCAAGGGAGTTATTTTCTTGGTGGTGGAAAAACGGGAATGGCTCGTAGATTATCTTGGGAGGAGCCAAGCTTAACTCTGACTTGTAGTCCATCTCAAAAGCAGACTGAAAGATGTCATCCAGAAGAAAGCAGACCGCTTACTGTTAGGGAATATGCACGGATTCAAACTTTTCCTGATGAGTGGATCTTTTCTGGATCATTATCGAGTCAATATAAGCAAATTGGAAATGCTGTTCCAGTTAATTTAGCTTTTGCAATGGGAAAAAGTCTCATAGCATTGTTAAATAGTATCGAATCGAAAGGATATAATAGCGACTACACCAAACTTGACTCAAGAAGCGATCGCTGAAAACTTAATCTCGACCTTCTGATTGAGAGCGCCAGCAATTTTCTGTAACATTGACAGCGAAGGCACATCATAATCAGCATTCTCAAGCCTAGCGATCGCCGATTGTTTAGTACCAACGCGATCGCTGTTAAAATACATACATGGAAAGCAGTGATCTAAAACTATACAGTTTTAACTAAAGGTGAAACCATGACCGCCACAGCCATTAAACCCATAACACTAGAAGAATTTCTAGAGCAATCAGAGACAAAGCCCGCTTCTGAATTTATTGATGGACAAATCATCCAGAAACCTATGCCCCAAGGAGAACATAGCCAGCTTCAGATTGAAATCTGCGAAGTTGTGAATCAAATCGCTAAACCTCAAAAAGTTGCAAAAGCCTTCCCAGAATTACGATGTGTTTTTGGGGGTAGAGCGATCGTTCCAGACATAGTAGTATTTCGATGGGAACGCATCCCCAGACTAGCATCAGGACGAATCGCAAACCGTTTTGAAATCTATCCCGATTGGGCAATTGAAATTCTCTCTCCCGATCAGAGATACAAACAAGTATTGGGGAAACTATTACATTGTGCTAAATATGGCACAGAGATCGGATGGTTAATTGATAGCGAAGACGAGAATATTTTAGTTGTAGATAGCGATTGCCGCGTAATCGAACTGAAAGATAGCGATCGACTACCTGTTCTTAGTGGGATTGATTTAGAACTAACAGTTCAACAGGTATTTAGCTTACTGAGTTTGTAAGAATTGTATCAAGCTCAATTCAAAAAACAGCCCAACCACTCAATCAAGAAATGCACCTGCTTATCCCCAGGAAGGAGAGCGAGACTAGTAATCTTAATTCTGCCTTTCTCGAAAAAGAAACGATAATAAAACTCAATTGGGATCTTCGCATGAAGTAACTCCCAAAGCGAATCCGTAAGCTTCGAGTCCAGAAACAGATCGCGCCCATTCTCTGACGCATAAATGCGAAACACCCCAACCTGACGCGCTACTAATTTAAGTTCCATCACCCTGAGCAATACTTGAGTTTCTTCAGGCAAAGCCCCATACAGCCCTTCCCAAACCTCAGCCAACTTGATAATCTCCTCCTTCGACTTCACCTTCGCCAAAGTCAAATAAGCATTAATCTTCGTCTCCTCCGCCATGTAACTATCAGGAATAAAAGCAACTAAACGCGGCAACTGAAGCTCGGTATCCGCAACTTCAGGCAGAATCTTACCGCGTAACTCATTAATATATTCTTGAAGCAAATCCATATAGAGTGCAAAGCCAATCACATCCGCCTGACCCGACTGCTCCTCACCCAAGAGATCCCCCAAACCACGAATCTCCATATCGCGCATCGCCAGTTGATAGCCCGAACCAAGCTGACTAAATTCCTGAATCGCATCCAATCTCCTCTTCGCTGAATCTGTCAATTCAAGATTAGGTGGATACAGCAAATAAGCATGAGCCTGAATCCCCGCCCGACCAACCCGACCACGCAATTGATAAAGTTGTGCCAAACCCAACTTATGAGCATCCTCAATCACAATCGTATTCACACGCGGAATATCCAAACCCGACTCAATAATCGTCGTACAGAGGAGAATATCCGCCTC
>JAYVVP010000334.1:0-3031 GCA_043786935.1 Pseudanabaena sp.
CGCGAAAGGGCGGGCCAGGAATTACCAAATCTGATTTATTAGTCATTAATAAAATCGATCTCGCTCCTTACGTTGGCGCAGACTTGAGTGTAATGGAACGTGATGCTTTGAAAATGCGAGGCAGTAAGCCTTTTGTATTTAGCAATCTCAAAACTCAAATAGGTTTAACAAAAATTACGGAATTTATTATTGAACGAATGTAGGTATAGAGATTTCCAGAGGCACTTTGCGCTGCAATAGAACTTACTGTATTTTGAAAGTTTTGCGAGGCAAAACTTTCAAAAAATGTATTGGATTTGTTACTCTAACCAAATTTGATCGCCACATTTGATATTCCCTTCTTTTAAAACTGAGGCTCTGATCCCCGCGATCGCATTGTTGTGTTGAGCAGTCGTCCGTAAGATATTTAAGTCAGTGGGAAGGTTCGACTGAGCAACGGTTGTCACCACACAACGAGGGCAAGCTGTATCAATACTCAGGGATACTTCATCGCCAATCATCATCTTACGACCCACCCAATCATTTTCCAGGAATGTAGCTTCCGTAGAAGTTGGCTCAATTAAAATGTTTGGACGAAACCGACATGGTTCAAATTGACCTTCAGGGTAAAGGTTTTTCAATTTAGCTAATGTAGCGGTTGTAATCGCATGAACAGGGCAAGAATCAAAAAAAGTTCCTGAAGGCATAAACAATTGCGTGATTGTTTCCCGATTAGCTGCGCCTTCTATATCAGGCCAGTACTGATCTAAGCTAGGTGCCTCAGGAACAGAAGAAAGTAATTGTACATTCCGTCCCAACACTTGAGAAAGAGTAGTATCAATATCACTGCGATCGCTAGTGGTAGAGCTACCGTCTGGCAAAGCAAATCTCACGGAAGGCATCAACTCATTAGCTTGAGGAGATTCTACAAATTCCGTCTGAAATCCTAGGAGTTTTGCCCACTTTTTTGGATTCTTCGCGCTGGCAATTCGCTTGGTTTCATGATCCCACAGTGCATAAGCGCGATCGCCTAATAGTCCTTTAGAGGTTATATCTACTCGATCAAGTTTTTCGCCAAGCATTGACTTGACTGGATAACGCCATAGCGAAGCAACTACACCAACTAAAATACCAGACATAACTTTTCAATCAGTAATTGCCAAATATTAAATTTCAAATTAAATTGCAAGGTACTTATGAACTAAATCATCGCTTAAATCAGATGTTGCACCATTTGCCACAACCATGCCTTTCTCCATAATGAAAAACTTTTGAGCGAGTTGTCTTGCAAAATCAACTTTCTGTTCTACTACAATCAAGGTGATGCCTTTCTCACGATTAATTCGCTTTAAGGTTTCCTCAATTTCCTGAACAATTGAAGGTTGAATCCCTTCAGTTGGCTCATCTAAAAGCATGATTTTAGGACTGCTCATCAACCCACGTGCGATCGCTAATTGTTGCTGTTGTCCTCCACTCAATAATCCACCTTGACGACTTAGATGCTGTTTGAGCATAGGGAAAAACTCAAAAATTTCATCAGGGATTTTGCGGAATTTTTTTTTCCCAGCCGACATACCCAGTTTTAGATTATCCAAAACCGATAAATAGGGAATAATTTCTCGACCTTGAGGAATGTAGGAAATACCATAACGAGCGCGCTTAAACGTGGGAACCTTAGTAATATCATCAGCATCAAAAATGATACTGCCAGAAAGCGCCTTATTTAAGCCAATCACACTGCGTAAGAGCGTGGTTTTGCCAACGCCATTTCGTCCAAGCAAACAAGCAATATCTCCCTGCTCGATCGCCATATTCACGCCGAACAAAACAGGTGTTTGTCCGTAAGAAACAGTAACGTCAGTTAGTTCAAGCAGCATTGATTTGTTCACGACCTAAATACACCTCAATTACTTTGGGATTTGATTGCACTTCATTGACCGATCCTTCAGTCAACTTTTCGCCTTGATGGAGTACAACAATACGTTGAGCAATTTGTTTGACAAACTCCATATCATGCTCAATTACCACAACAGAGTGATTTTGAGAAATTGTCTTGATAATTTCTCCTGTCAAATGGGTCTCATCTGGAGTCATGCCAGCAGTTGGTTCATCTAGCAAGACCAAGGTAGGATCTTGAGCAATTACCATGCCAATCTCTACCCACTGCTTCTGTCCATGCGATAAAGATGAAACTTTAGAATAGCCTTTTTCTAAAAGCCCAACGCGATCGAGTACAGAGATAATTTTGTCTCTTTTACCTGCGGTGAGTTTGGATTTGATCGAGGCAAAAACACCATGAGTTCCTTTCAAAGCAAGTAAGATATTATCGAATACCGACAAATCATTGTAAACATTCGGGTTTTGGAATTTGCGTCCAATCCCCATCCGCGCGATTTCGTAGGGGCTTCTGTTAGTGATTTCCTTGCCGTGGTAATACACATGCCCTGAAGCTACAGGAGATTTTCCAACGATCGCGTCAAGTAGAGTACTCTTACCAGCTCCATTTGGCCCAATAATAGTAACAATTTCATTCTCACCAACATCTAGATCGACACCCTTTAAGGCTTTGAATCCAGAAAAAACCACTTTAAGATCTTCAACAGATAAAACAGAACCTCTAGCACTTTTAACGCTGCTAGTTTCATTGATAACGTTATCAGTCTCAATTGCTGAAATTGTTTCCATGGGTTACACCTTTATTATTTAGGTATTATTGGGGTTAAGTGAATGTGCGATTTTTTGAAGTCGAGATTCGCAAAAGTTTTAATTAACTAAATCTCACCTTCATTCAAAAACTAGAGAAATCATTCAGGTCTATCTAGTTGATTAGACTTCTTAGCCAAAAGCTTCTTTGGTAAAAGGCTCATCAGTCCATCAGGTAGAAATAACACAACTAACATCAGGATTACGCCAACAATTAATTGCCAATCTTGAGTAATCCGATCCACTGAGTTCTGAATCTGTCCTAACAGAATCGCGGCAATGATTGGGCCAAAAAGCGTTCCTCGACCGCCCACTGCAGCCCAAATTACGATTTGAGTACCAAAAGCTA
>JAYVVP010000335.1:0-8534 GCA_043786935.1 Pseudanabaena sp.
TTTATTTGGCTTAGGGTTTAACTGGACAGGCTATTTGAATAGCTTGATAGCATTTATATTATTCTGTTGTATTTCTAGTAGTTTTTACTTAGCTAATGACATTATTGATGTTGAATCTGACCAGCTTCACCCGACAAAATGCAAACGTCCAATAGCTGCAAATTTAGTCAGCATTCCATCAGCTATTATCCTATCAGTTTCACTACTGGTTATTTCAATAGCATTAAGCTGGCTAAAATCTAAATATTTAGGCGTAACAATTACCAGCTATATGCTTTTGCAAATAGCTTACAACCTCAAGCTTAAGAGATTATTGTTTCTTGACATTGGCGCGATCGCAACTGGATTCATTCTTAGAGCTTGTGCTGGGGCTGCGGCAAGTGGAATAATTCTTTCATCATGGTTTCTCCTCTGTACCGCAATGCTAGCACTATTTCTAGGAATCGAAAAACGTAAAGCCGAATTAAAATCTAGCAAAGGTGGAAAAACTCGTGCAGTTCTTAAAAAATATTCCTTGCCATTACTAAATCGAATGGAGAGTATCGTAACCACCTGTACGATCGTGTTTTATGCCCTATGGAGCTCAGGTCCAAAATTAGGAGGAGCCTCAACACCTTGGATGCTAATCAGCCTGCCGTTTGTCATATATGGAGTTTTTCGTTATCAGTTTATCAGCGAGATTTCAAATACACCTAAAGGTAATGGTGTTGTCTTAAATCATACTGAAAGTAGTGAACGTCCCGACGAAATTTTATTAAAAGATTTCCCTCTTCAAATCACAATAATTAGCTGGGTTGCAGTTTGCTTCATAATTCTTTTACTTAAAAGTAAAGGAATTGTTGAATAAGCAAGTAGATTTATTCAGTAGTAGAAATTAATTTATATTCATATATAGTTTATTGAAATAAAAAGTTCTAATGCAGTCTTTGAAAACACACTTAATATTTTCTGTGACGAAAAAATGTCCGACAAAAACAATAGTTTCTTACAACAGAAAATAGTTAAAATCTCAGATATAAAATTTGAATTTCTTCAGAAGTTGAAAATCAAAGGAATTATTCTTGATTTGGATAATACTATTGTTTCTGAGGATGACAAGTATCTATCACCTAATTCTGAAGATTGGATTCAGGAAGCTAAGCATTTAGGATTTAGATTTTTTATTCTATCTAACGGTAAACGACGCTGGCGCATAGATTTTTGGTCTAGACGACTAGATATACCTGCAATTAGCCCAGCTAAAAAACCTTTCCCTCGTGGATTTCGTAGGGCAATTTCTCACATGGGTGTACGTGCCGATCAAGTTGTTGTAATCGGTGATAGCTTACATACAGATGTTATCGGAGCTTGGTTCTCTGGCTGTCAGTCTATACAAGTAGCAACCTTGCCGCATAAACCTAGATGGTGGGAAAAAATTGCTGGACGTTGGATACAATTCCCCTATCCGCTGAGCGATCTCTTAGATTTTGATTCTTCACTGTATCCAAGAAAATATTAGTTTAGTAAAGCCCTTACTATGACACAGTCCCCAATGATTTTTCTGAGTTCTTTTTTTATCCATCACCAAAAAACTTCTAAGTAGGTGGGATAAATTAAATATAAGATAGCCACGCCTCAAACTGTTGCTGTGACTGAAACCCATTGATAAGTTTAATTACACCTACCTATTTAATCGCTTTATTGATATTACTATTTTTATCTTATTAAATAGGATTGTTCTGTATTAGATTAAAATTTATCAAACAAAATCAGAAATACCCTAGTGAGTAACTGAAGCAAGCAATAGTTATATTTTTTATTGGTTAAGAAATTCATCGTTTTTATTGTATTTGCATTGTTTTGCTGATCAAATGATTGAACTCTTTAGATTTCTATTGGAGTCTAAATTAAAACTAATCAAAATATTTTCTTAATGAAATTTTGAATCGATTTCTATTTACTAATGAATCACTAAAAAGTATTTTTTTATTAATATATAAATATGAACGGTCAACTTTATTTAACATTTTTAATTGTAATTACTATAGGATTAAATACAATTGCTCAAACATTTTTAAAAATTGGATCAGATCAAAAATCCTTAAATATATTTTTGCTTGCAGGAGTGTGTTTTTATGGATTAAGCACAATTGTATATATATTAGTTCTAGGAAGATCTAATTTGTCAATTGCTTATCCAGTTATCATTGGATCAACAGTTATCGCCACTGTAATCATCGGTACTATTCTATTTAGAGAAAAAGTTACAACAACTCAGTGGTTAGGAGTTGGATTAACTATAAGTGGTATTTCAGCGATCGCTCTTGGTAAAAACCTTTGATTTCTCAGAATCAACTCTAAACTTAGAATCAGTGAATCATCGTGGCTTCCTTAAATCAAAAAAAATATTTTCCCAATATATTTAAAAAAGCAAATACATTAGTAATCCTATTCTATCTATGCTTTTTTATACTTTTTGCGAGTGGTCGCATTGCAAGCTTGGATGCAGGTCAACAATTGCAAGCTTCTATGCTTTTTTTAACGACAGGTAGTCTTGGAACAACAATGCCGCCTGGGGGATTTGATAGTGGATGGGTTCTAAGCCCAAATGGTAATTATTATCAACCTCATGATATAGGAAATGTCATCTTGATGTTACCTGCGGCTTTTATAGGTTTAGTTACATCAAAACTTTCTGCATTGGCAATTGTTGAGAACCCACCAGTCATTTCTAAAGTTACTGCCTCACTATCGTATGCTTGTGTAAATGCTGTTGGATGTTTTTTTATATTCAAATTATTTCGTTCATACTACAAAACGCGAACGGCATTTCTTTTAAGTCTTGCATTTCCGCTTACAACTATATTTGGTGCATACACAAAGACCGCATGGGATGTGGTTGCGTGTTGTTGTGTAAATTGTTCACTACTGTACTATTGTGCACAAATTATCAATGGGAATAAAGTTAATCGAAATGTTGTTTTAGCAGGATTAGTCTTTGGTTTATCTTGTTCTTTTAGATTCTCATTGATACCATTTTTGGGAATCAGTTTAGCATTTATTCTATTCCTAGTACGTCGTAGTCTACATTGGCAAAATTATATTAGCTGCTTGATAGCTTTTATTGTAGTAATGATCCCATCTTTTATTTATAACTATGTTCGTATGGGATCACCACTTAGACCAGCAACGACCGCACCTCAATATCTTGAAGGAAATAATGCCCTGACAGGCAATATTATCGAAGGATTTTTTGGACTTCTGTTTTCACCTAATCGGGGACTATTTTTATACTCACCAATTCTACTCTTGTTGTTTATATTGCCATTCATTTGGAATAAAATTTTAGTCAAACAAAGATACCTTCTTATAGCTTTTAGTATTAGCTCCTTTCTATATTTACTACTGATTTCAAAATTGAAAAATTGGGGAGCATTTGGATGGGGACCAAGATACTTACTACCCATATTACCTTTCTTGTTTTTTGGAGCAGGTATAACATTAATTATAATCTGGAAAAACCACCATAAAGTTATTATTGGTTTAGTTTTAATTTCAGCAATCTTAAGTATTCCTCCTATATTTGTAAATTGGAGCATGGCAATAACAGACTTCCCTGGAGCGTTAGAACCATCTGCATCTTTGCCAAATCAACAGATAGCAGTATGGAATGGACTTATCTTAGGGATTCAAGGTAAGCCTCTGCCTCTACCTCCTAATATTGTCAATGACTCTGCAAGAATTACAGCAGCAAAATTTCCTGATTTATGGACATTGAAGTTGGCAGACACATCATCTTTGGGACTCTTATTTGGAATTACTATTTCCTTAATTCTTTTGGCATCAATAATCTTTTTATTTGTGCGATTATCTGGAGTGAAGTGCTAGTTTGAAGAACCAGTAAACCTTAACAAAATCACTTTTACATTTGTTGGGTTTCATTCTACAGTGAGGCTGAAGCCCTAGCAATCTTGGCAAATTTTTTCCCATGCGACGACGGGATCGAGCGCTGCCGTAATTGGTCTGCCAATTACTAGATAATTCGCACCTGCCGCGATCGCTTGTTTGGGAGTCATCACTCGACTTTGATCGCCTACGGCTGATCCTACAGGACGGACTCCAGGCGTAACAAAACAGAAATCCGCACCAACTAGCGATCGCAAGCTTGCTACTTCGTTCGGTGAACAGACTGCGCCTGTAAGCCCGCTTTCTTTTGCCAGAAGCACCATTTGTGAGACATATTCAGGTACTGCAAGCGAAACTTTGAGATCAGATGATAACTCGGAAGCAGAAATGCTAGTTAGTAGAGAGACAGCCAAAAGTTGCGTTTCCGAACCCTGAACTTCGGCTTGGGCAGCTTGCATCATCGCCTTACCACCAGACGCATGAATTGTTAGGAAATCTGCACCATATTTAGTTGCAATTCGACAAGCTGAAGCAACTGTATTAGGAATATCGTGGAGCTTTAAATCCAAAAAGATTCTTTTATTACGAGCTTTAAGTTCTCGTAAAATCGTATTGCCATCCGCAATAAATAGCTCTAAGCCAACTTTCCAGAAGCTTACTTGAGGTAAGCGATCGCATAAATCTATAGCCGCGATCGCCGAAGGTACATCCAACGCCACGATAATTTTTGCTTTAGAAAATGCTTCAGCATTAGGATTTATTTTCATTTATTTATCGCAAATTTGAACGATACTAGAGCCTAATCCTATTACGTATTGCCGTTCGGAGGATCTATGCGAGCAGTGTTGATGGCAGGCGGATCGGGAACGAGATTACGTCCACTTACTTGTGATTTGCCAAAACCGATGATATCGGTGCTAAATCGCCCTATCACTGAGCATACGCTCAATCTACTTAAGCGTCATGGTATTCGAGAAGTAATTGCCACACTGCACTATTTGCCTGATGTGATTCGCGAACATTTTGGCGATGGCTCAGATTTTGGTGTAGATATGATGTACGTGGTTGAGGAAGATAAACCATTAGGGACATCAGGCTGTGTCAAAAATGTGGAAAATCTTTTAGACAGTACTTTTTTGGTGATGAGTGGCGATTGCATTACCGACTTTGACCTTACGGCTGCCATAAAATTCCATCGTGCTAAAAAATCGCAAGCGACTCTAATTTTGCGACGTGTTACTGACCCTATGGCTTTTGGGGTAGTGATTACTGATGAGCAAGATCGCATCCAAAGATTTTTAGAAAAACCCTCTACGAGCGAAGTTTTTTCGGATACGGTAAATACGGGCATTTACATTCTTGAACCTGAAGTTCTAAATTTTCTACCAGCTAATGAGATAAGTGACTTTTCTAACGATCTTTTTCCAATCTTGTTAGACAAAGCCGTGCCAATGTATGGCTATATAGCGACTGGATATTGGTGTGATATTGGTTCGCTGGAAGCATATCGGCAGGCTCAATATGACGCGATCAGGGGGCGGGTACATCTAGATTTAGACTATGTGCAATTGCGAACAGGTTTATGGATTGGCAAACATACAGTTATTTCGCCAACTGTGCAAATTGAGTCACCTGTATTAATTGGTAGTAACTGCTCAATTGGCGATCGCACCAAAATTTCCGCAGGTACGGTAATTGGCGATCGGGTTACCATCGGGACGGATTGCGATCTTCAGCGCCCAATTATTGGCAATAGCGCCATGGTGGGCGAAGAATGTCATCTTTCAGCTTGCACAATTGCCCGCAATGTTCGCATTAATCGGCGCGCACATGTAATGGAAGGTTCAGTGGTTGGCTCAAATTCAGTCATTGGTGAAGAAGCTAGAGTTTTCCCTAATGTGCGGATTTGGCCAAGCAAGCATGTTGAAGCTGGCGCTACCTTGACTACTAACTTAATTTGGGGAGCAATGGCTTCGCGCAATTTGTTTGGTCAACATAGTGTATCGGGCTTAGCAAACATCGATATCACGCCCGAATTTGCAGTCAAGCTAGGTGCTGCTTATGGGGCAACCTTGCGTCCAAATTCTCATGTGATGGTGTCACGAGATCAGCGCACAATTTGCCGTATGCTAACGCGATCGCTAATTTCAGGATTAATGTCGGTCGGGATTAATGTTGAGAACTTAGAAGCCACAGCGATCCCGATCGCCCGTTTTATCGCACCGAGTCTCACAATTGTTGGGGGCATTCATGTACGGATTCATCCTGAGCGCAATGACTGCGTAATGATCGAGTTTGTTGATGCTGATGGGATCAATATTAATAAAGCGACAGAAAAAAAGATTGAAGGAACATTTTTTAAAGAAGACTTTCGCCGCGCTAAAATCGAAGAAATAGGTGAAATTAGTTACCCAACCCGTGTTTTGGACTATTACAATAATGGCTTTGCCAAAAATATTGACATTGAAGCAATTCGTTTTAGTGATTGCAAAAAAATTGTAATTGACTATGTTTATGCTGTTTCAGGCGCAGTTTTGCCCAGAATATTAGGCAAATTTAGTACTGATGTCGTGGTTCTAAATGCCAGTCTCAATGAGATAGCGCCAGATCCTGCTGATCGCGAAAAAATGTTGACACAACTAACTGATGTCGTCAAAGCGGTAAAAGCTAACTTCGGGGTGCAAATTTTTGCCAATGGTGAAAAATGTATTTTGATCGATGAATCAGGAAAGCCAATTCGCGATGAAATATTGACTGGGTTAATGGTAGAAATGGCACTGATATCGCAAGGTGGAGGTACGGTAGTAGTGCCAGTTTCGACTTCGGGAATAGTGGAGCTTATCGCCGAAAAACATGGAGGGAAGGTGATTCGTACTCGCGCTAATCCTACAGCTTTGATGGCGACTTGCCATAGTACTAAAGGTGTGGTGATTGGGGGATGTGCAGAAATGGGCTTTATTTTTCCGCAGCTTCACCCTGGGTTTGATGCCATGTTTGGCATTGCCAAAATCATGGAATGGATTACGCTTCAGAAGCGATCGCTTTCGCAAGTTCGTGCACATTTGCCCCGTTGTCATTTTCTTAAACGAACCTTGCGTTGTCCTTGGAGTGTCAAAGGCACGCTCATGCGTCATTTAGTCGAATCTTACAGAGCCGAAAAAATCGAACTAATTGATGGAGTGAAGGTTTTTTATAGCGATCGCGATTGGATTTTAATATTGCCTGATGCAGGTGATCCGCTTGTGCATATTTTTGTCAACGGCTATGACACCACATTAAGTGATGGGCAAGCATGGGCTGAGCGTCATCTGCAAGATGTTTGTAGTCACATTGAGGGCTTCTGTAAGCTACAAATTGCTTTATCCAAAGACTCTTTATTGCTAGATAATTAAAGTCAAAATCAATTTTTTTTCTAAATAGGTTGACAAAACCCCATACATCTTTGCTATAGTAATTACCGCGCAAACAAAAGAAGTTTGTTAGCTGCATTGGGGTGTCGCCAAGTGGTAAGGCATCTGGTTTTGGTCCAGACATTCCGAGGTTCGAATCCTTGCACCCCAGTCCTCAATAAAAAAGCTCCTCATTGAGGGGCTTTTTTATTACTTTAGAAGCATTGCTTCTACTTTAACCAGAGAAGTTATCTTTTTTTCCACGAATGTTAGCAAATACGCGCTCAGGAATTTCAATCCCAGCAGAGCGCTGAATTGCTGGTGCATCCCATCTGAGAAATGGATTAGTGCGCTTTTCAAGTCCAATTGTAGTCGGGACAGTTGCTTCGTCTCTTTGACGCATTGCTTGTGCGGTCACCATCCGCTCTTGCAAATCTTGATTATTGCTATCAACAGTCAGGGCAAATTTGAGGTTGCTAAGGGTATACTCATGAGCGCACCAGACGCGGGTATCGTCAGGCAGTTGACGTAATTGGTCGAGGGAGTTAAGCATTTGAGCAGGAGTGCCTTCAAACAACCTTCCACAGCCACCTGCAAACAAAGTATCACCACAAAACAATTCTCCGCCTTCATCACCAATTGGCTCAAAATAATAGGCAATGTGAGCATAAGTATGACCAGGTACAAAAAATACTTTAGCTTCCCGATCGCCAAAGTAAACGCGATAACCTGCTTGTAAAAAAACTTGCTGATGGGGAATGCGATCGCGATCTTTTTCGCCGCCATAGACGATTGCGTCAGGAAATTTTTTGATTAGTAAGGAGTTGCCACCAATGTGATCACTATGATGATGGGTGTTAAAAATTGCTACTAAAGGTGCGCCTAGTTCTTCTAGTTTTTCTAAAACTGGCTCAGCGATCGCAGGATCGACGACTGCGGCAATATTTTTTTGAGCATCATAGAGGACAAAAATATAATTGTCATTTAAAACGGGTAAACGATAGATATTCATTGATTTATTGAGTAGTGTCATTACAAAAAGGTTGATTTAGGTAATCATGTCTCACAGAAAAATTTTTGCGATAACAGTAATCCAGTAAGTACAACGGCTAGCTCGATTATAACGATCTCTATAATTAAACGATCTTTAACCGAGTAAATTACGACAAAAAACTAAATAGCAAAGAACAAGCTTCGCTTAATCTCGACCATTTGGGTTTTATAGCAATCCTAAATGATTGGTGAGAATATTGGCTTCGA
>JAYVVP010000336.1:0-21721 GCA_043786935.1 Pseudanabaena sp.
TTTTTACGTTAGGTTAATGCCATACAAGGTTCTTTTAATTAAAGTTGCAACCCTTGCTGTGCTTAACTTTTACTTCCACATACGACGGAACCAGTGCCTGATTATGGACTAAGTAAGCTACAGATTAGATTGTATAGCCATAGCATGGGGCATAGATATCAATACAAAATACATAAATAAATCATGAATGAAGATATTCGTTGGCAACAGAGATTTGCAAACTATAAAAAAGCCCTATCTCAACTCACCAAATTTATTGACAAAGGCGAACTTAATGAACTAGAAGAAATGGGCTTAATTCAAGCCTTTGAATATACCCATGAACTAGCATGGAATTTATTAAAAGACTATCTACAAGATCAGGGAACTCAAAATATTACAGGCTCAAAGGATACTGTGAGAGCCGCTTTTAAGGTTGGATTGATCGATGATGGCGAAACTTGGATGGAGATGATTCAAGATCGCAATCGTACTAGTCATACTTATAATGAATCTACCGCAAAGGCGATCGCTACAAATATCACAACTCGATACTTTGCCTTGTTTGTGGATCTACAGGACAGCATAGAGACATTAAAAAATGAGCATATCTGAGCAGAAAGTATTGCAGTTTGGACTGAAAGACTCAACTATTGCCAAAATTATTGCTGTGTTTGCCAAATATTCGCAAATTTACAAAGTTTTACTCTACGGATCACGGGCAAAGGGTAATTATCGCAAGGGTTCAGATATCGATCTGACCATAATTGGGGATCTTAAATATGCCGATTTAGCAAAGATTGAGAACGAAATTGACGATCTATTTTTACCCTACACCTTTGATATTTCCATTTTTAGAGACATTGATAATCAAGATTTAATCGAGCACATTAATCGCGTCGGAATTATTTTCTATGATCATTATCATTGAAAATATCGAAGCTGGGCTAGCTAGTTTTCGAGAGATTATGGAAACAATCAATGCGATCGCTGAATGAAACCCGCCCAAAGGCAGCTTTTTTATAAAACCCTTAGTACAGTAGGAATATTATGCAATGTCGGTAACTCACGAATAGCCGCGATCGCTTGTTGGAAGTTGTACTCGCTCACACGTTGAGTTACTACAACAATTTCGGCTAAGCCATCATGGACAGTCGTTTTTTGCAAAATCGCATTCAAGCTCACGCAGTGCTTACCAAAAGCAGTTCCCAGATCGCCAATTACACCAGGTTTATCATGAGTAAGTAATCGCGCATAAAACTGAGTTACCGTGTTTTCAATGGGGGCAATTTTTGCGTAATGGTCGTGAGAGCAGCCCATCAATTGATTGATTTGATTGGGCATAGACTTCAATGCTGCGACCACATTAATAATGTCGGCAACTACAGCGCTAGCAGTTGCACCTGCACCTGCACCTGGCCCCGAAAATACAACTTCACCAATCGGATCGCCTTCGATGCGGACAGCATTGGTTACACCATGGATATTCGCGAGTGGATGCGAGAGCGGAATCAAAGTAGGATGCACGCGAATTTCTAGATTATTGCCATCTTTGCTTTCAGTACGTCGTGCAATTCCTAATAGCTTGATCGTAAAGCCAAGCTCTTTGGCATAACCAATGTCAGCACTGGTAATCGAGCGAATACCTTCGCGATAAATATCTTCTAGTTTGACGCGATCCCCAAAAGCAAGACTTGCCAAAATTGCCATCTTGTCCGCCGCGTCATAGCCATCGACATCAGCCGTTGGATCAGCTTCGGCATAGCCTAACTGCTGAGCTTCAGCAAGGGTTGCATCAAAATCTGCCCCCTCAAAATACATGCGGCTCAAAATATAATTGGTTGTGCCATTGACGATTCCTGTCAATTCACTAATGCGATTGCCCCCAAGACTTTGTTTTAGCGCTTGGATTACAGGAATACCGCCACAAGCTGCTGCTTCGAGCATTACATATACGCCCTTCTGTTTCGCGGCTGTAAAAATTTCATTGCCATGTCTGGCGATCACGGCTTTGTTCGCGGTGACAACGTGCTTGCCATTAGCGATTGCTTTTAAGATCAAACTCTTAGCTGGCTCGATTCCACCGATTACTTCAACCACAATATCGATTGCAGGATCACTAACAATTGTCTCTAAATCGTCTGTGACAAGGCTAGAAGCGATCGCCAGATCACGCTGTTTATTCAGCGATCGCACACCTACACGAGCAATTTCAATATCAGGAAGTAAAGGATGTCGCCCTTGAGGGGCTTGGAAGATTTTGGCTACGCCTGTACCAACTGTTCCTAATCCGAGAAGTCCAACTTTATATGTCACAGTCTTAATTTATTTTGATTTATCGCGTCGATTTCTATTAACTTTTATTGTAGTTTTTTAGACGCTATAAAAACAGGAGAAAAGAAGGTGACACTTTGCGTCACCTTCTTTTTTGAATAGTTAAAATATTTAAACTTAAGCGGCTACTGAAAATACATCTTGAAAATCTCTACTTGTTTCTTTTGCATTTGAGCGATTTTGGTTCATATCCATATCTGTAGCAATAACAAGTTGAGAGCAGGGGATCGTATCGGAATGAACACAGCTAAACATAACCCCTTCACAAATTTCTAACAACGCATCTATAGGTGCAGCAAACTGAACGCATTGATTTGGCAAAATCGCTCTTTCAAAGAAAGCCCTACTAGGTTGAGATATACGGATGATTTGAATAAATTCACTTTCGTTGCGATAAATACAAGTTAATTGCTTAAGCTGATCTTCTAAGATTTGGGGATTAATCTTGCGTGATTGAACATTAAACATTTTTTTAACCTGATAAATAGCAGCTAATTTAATTTATTTATAGATCTACACTAAGAGATCGTCCCATGACAAGCAGTGATTTAGCGCACATATTCCAAGTTTCTTAACCTTTGGGATCATTACATTGTTTGATTTACTGCATTTTGTTCATAAACTTATTTTGTGATTTTTTGCGATCGCTTGACCATATATTTAGTCAGATCCACAAAAGTATCACGACGCAAATAAGGATAATCTCCGACCCAAAAATTGTATTGCGGAATGTAAGCATCGGAAGTTTGGCGACTAACTTGACCAAAGCGGCGATCATTAGAAAATAGCAGCATATAAACTGTTTGCTGAATTTTTATGCGCTTGAGTTCGCGTTTCATCGGCAATCGTAAAGTTGTTACAAACTCCGTCTCATCGCCAAGCTCAATATTTAAAAAACTTTCAGCATCATAACTAACATCCATCCTCCCTCGCGAGTTGACCTTCTCAGCGCGGGTAAGCACTTCTTGAGAAACATATACATCAAGCACTTCAGCTTGCCAAAAGCCACAATGTGCAAAGCGCCGTAACTTAGCATTACGAAAACTCGCTAGCGCTACAGGCTCAAGCATCCAATACAATCCGCCCAAAGCCGCACAGACAAACATCGCTAGAGCAGCAAAACTACTAGGATTATTTTCATGAATACGGTTGTAAAGGAGCGTGAATACAATCACACTAGCGATCGAAATAGCAACGCGCCGAAATACGCTCTGTCCATCGCCCCAATAGTACTGATACTGCTCTGAAGTGGGAACAGCAGGAATAAGCTCGTCAAAGTTTTTGCGCTTGAGTGGGGTAATCATAAGCCCAATGTTAAGGTCTTGGAGATAAGCACAGCTTATCATTAAACTAAAAGACGTGCTTTACACCGTCTTTACTTTTCGGATTTTATAAGCGATCGCTATATCTAAGATTTTTCTAGCGAAATATGTTTTTCCAAACAAGTTTTCAACATTTTTACATCAAATAAAACTGGCAAGAAATGGATGCTGTTTACTTCTTTAAAATAAAACAAAATAGGAAAAGCCAACCAGAAAACTCGCCAATTTTGCCATTCCTGATAGGGGAAAGTACGGAATTTTTCTTGCGATCGATAAACCTCTAAATCTGTTTTGGTAAATACTAAACGAATCGTCGCGGCTTGATAAGCTAAGAACATTCCAAAAATTGAAACTATAGCGCCAGCAATTGGTTGAACTATAAATAAAGGTATTCCTACCAACAGAAGTACAACTGGTATGGCATAGTTTGGATTTAATTCTGTACTATCTGATGCACTATTGGAATCAACAGATGGATTTGAAGTAGTCATGGCAATTTAAATAATTGATCTGGATCTGATTTGTATCTATAGATATACATTCAATTTTAAATCTATGCATCCTTTATTGGAGTGATAAAATAAGTAGTGCTAAGCGAAAAATGCACTTTAACTAAATTAATATTGGAATAAGTTTTTTTTGTAAGCCATCGTAATCCTTACACAAGCTCAGGAAATGTCTATGAACTTATCCTCAACAATAAATGACTTGGATCTGCCTTTGTTGAATGAAGCGGCAAAAGATCCTAAAGTCTGGAGTCATCTCAAACAAGCGATCGCCACAAGTTCGGGATTTGATAAATGGCAGCGATCGCGTCATGGTGATCCCAAGGATGTTTCGGTATTACAAGAGAGCGTTCTTGATGATCTCGTTCGTAGCTACTTACGTGAGACACTAGAAACGTTAGCTTATTAATTGTGAGATTTTTCTGTGAGCGAAGCATTAGAAACTCAGTCTGAATCTTTATTTGAATCTTTAAGAGAGCAATTAGCTACAGATGATATGGGTGTTCGTATGAAAGCCCTACATGCTAGTCGCTCTCTCCTTATTTCTGAACGATTTATTTTACTTGCGACTGCGGCGATCGACTCATATGCCCGCATTCGTTATGATGCCGTCAGCCAACTTGGTACGGTTGGTACGGTCGATTTGCAAAGGTCTTTAGAAATATTAAGCGATCGCTTATGTGTTGATCCTGAACTTGATGTCCGTGCTGCTGCGGCTGCTTCGCTTGGCTCTCTCCAACTTGTGCAATCTTTTGATCTGCTCAAAAGCGCCTACGAGTCCACTAATGATTGGATGTTTCAATTTAGCATCATCGCCGCGATCGGTGAGTTAGGCGCTCCTCAGGGATTTGATTTCCTAGTTAAAGCTTTAGAAAACCCTAACGAACTTGTTAAGATTGCGGCGATCGGTTCGTTAGGTGATCTAGGCAATTCTAAAGCTGTCTCTATTTTATTACCCTACATTGATGATCCCGATTGGCAAGTCCGTCATCGCGTTTCGCAGTCTCTCGCTCATCTCGGTGGCTCTGAAGCTAAAGTCGCGTTAGAAAAACTTGCTAATGACTCCATGCCACAAGTTGCTGACGCAACGCGATCGTTGCTAACCTCAATATAATTTCTGCGAAATAACAAGAAATTTATTGCATAGCATTTATCTAAAAAAAATAAGGAGAAGCACTTTAGGCTCCTCCTTATTTTTTTGTTTTTTATTTAACTGACTTAATCCTAAATGCTAGAAGGAGAAAGTAGTACGAAGTACGCCGACAGTCGCTGTGCCATTAGCAGAGTTGCTACCTTGGTTAAATACAAAGAACACACCAGGAGTAATGCTGATGTTCTTAGAAACACGGAAGCGATAGAAACCTTCCAATTGATAAGGAGTATTAGCACTACCTTGAGTAGCTGGAACGCCAGCAACGTTGGTTCTAAGTAGAGGCTGACCAAAAGAAACTGCAGCAAGGTCACCTTCTGTAAACAAATCCTTACCAGAGATTGCTGCTAACCAGCTAGTGAAGGTTGTCGAAGCGTCAATACCAGTAGCAGTAGCAAAACTAGCGGAATACCATCCACTCAAGGTAAGCTTCTTGGTGATGTCAAAAATCAAGCTGCCAACAACAGTGTCAGTTTTAATACCAGTTACACCAGCACCAATGCCAATAGAGTCAACATTCAAACCAGAGCTGAGATTGTTACCCACCGTATAGGCATTAGCATAACCAAGACCGACAGTAAATGCTTCCGATGGCTTGAGAACCAATTGAGCAGCAAGTTTAGTATCGCTACCACTTAGACCACCTTGACCAACAGGAGTAGCAGCATTAGCAGCACTGTACATTAGTTCAAGAGCAGCTTGATTGTTAAACTTAAATGTTAAACCGGCAACTGCTAAACCAGTCTCACGACCACTAGAGGCAATACGGATCAAAGGATTAAAACGACCAAAACGAGAGATTGTACCTTGGCTGTCGCTTTCAATAGGATTTAGAGGACTGATGACATCTTCAGGAGCGCCAATTGGGGCAAGATAAGCCGTTATGTTGTCACCAACGGGGAACTTGTAGTACAAACGGTTGATTTCAAAGTTATTGAAGTTGTTAGCAGTACCAAATCCATCATAAGAAAGGCGAGTGCTGTTGCCGTTAGAATTTTGACCAACAAGATCTCTGAATTGATTGGTGTTACTAGCTTGAAGGCGAGTTCTCAATAAATCCTTGCCAGTGAAGCTAGTATCTAAATTGAGACGAGCGCGATAGTTGAAAACAATGTTGGTTTTATCAACACCAGGAGCAGTCGAAACACCATCAGAACCACCAACTAGACCAAAGATTGCTTCGCCGCGTAGCTTGGTTGTTGTAGAGAACTGTTGAGCTTCGAGCTTAGCGGTCTTAGCATCGAGAGCATCTACACGACCGCGAAGAGTAGCGAGTTCAGCTGCAAATTCTTCTTGAAGTCTCTGCAAAGTAGCGAGGTCTTCTTTGCTAACCTTGTCAGCTAGACCTGCGGAAATGATTTCGTTGATTTTGTCAAGGCAGGCGTTCAAACCTGCGGCAAATTCGTAGCGACTGGTTGCTTGCTTGCCACGGAAAGTGCGATCAGGGTATCCAGCGATGCAACCGTAACGCTCTACCAAGGATTGTAATGCAGTGAAAGCCCAGTCAGTAGGACGAACGTCGCTAAGTTGTGATACCGAAGTTACATTTTGAGAAACAGCATTAGGACGCAACTGTACTTGTTCGACAAGTGCATCAGCGTTAGTAGACTTAGAAGAAGGTTGTGTTTCTGCATTAGCAACACCGCTAATGAGAGCGGATGCAGCTACAACAGCTGAGATTACTACAGGAGTAACTAAACTATAATTTTTCTTGGAAAACTTAGACATTTGAAATACCATTCCTCACATTGAAAAGATAATACATCTTAACTACTACTAATTTAGCAACAATATTAGTAAAAAGTTAAGTGTTGGTAGACACATTAACTAAGTATTTTATAGATAAACATTAAATCACTGTAGATATTTAGGAGTAGTCGCTAACCTCAAGCCCTAAAATCTGAAAACTAGGTGAGTATAAAGCATACATTTAAGTTTCGGATTTTGACAAAATTTTTTTAGAAAATATTTGCTGGAGTAATTGGGCTAAAATAACATGCGTAGGGGAAGGCTATATAAAACAAACTCTGCAAATTCTCTGCAAATTCATAGTTACTCTAAGTCATACAAACACTAGAAAAGACTAAAGCTAGACTTCCTGCAGAAACAATCAAAAATTCTCTTGGAATGTTTTTGAGTCTGTAGTGATATCGCAGATCCATTAAGAACGTCTCTAAAGCGATAGTTCAGTTTTCTCTGTTTCGTTTCGATAAGGCGGACTGCACGAAATTGACGTTCTATGATAGGTCTCGAAATCTTGCTTTCGATAATTTATGCTGTTAATTTGTTTTTCTAGCTTGTGTTTGTAGGCTGTTATTTTGTAATCCCCTTGTTTGATCTAATTTACTCACCCTAAACAATCGTTCGACCTTCGCCTCATGGAATTCTCGATTAATCAACTGTTAGATAACTTCTCTGATGACAAACTAGTTACGTCGAAAGCGATTGAGAAAAAACTTGGAATTGGCGACGATAGCAAAAGCGTTCGTAGGCTCCAAGTATCTCTTGATGCTCTTGAAAAAATTGGCATTCTTGAAAAAGACAAAGGACGATATCGCCGCATTCATGAAGAAGGTCTGGTAGAAGGTCGTTTGCGCTGTTCAAGTAAAGGCTTTTGTTTTGCAATCCAAGATGTCGAGGGTGCAGAAGATATTTATGTTCGAGAGAGTCGGTTGAGCAATGCATGGAATGGCGATCGCGTGTTGGTTCATGTGACTAAGGATGGGGTGCGGCGGCGATCGCCTGAAGGTGAAGTACGGTTGATCCTTGAGCGATCAAATCCGACTTTGCTTTCGACTGTGAAATTGGTAGACGATAGTTATCGAGCCGTGCCACTCGACGATCGCTTATTGTTTGAAGTTGAGTTAGTGCCAGACGAAGAAACCCCCGATCTCAGCGTTGCCGATGGCAAACTAGTACATTTGGAAATGGTGAGATTTTCATTGGGCAATCATTTGCCGATGGGTAGAATTTTACAGGTTTTAGGAGATGATGCTGAATCAACTAATGATATTGACTTAGTATGTTGTAAACATAATTTACCAAGACGATTTAGTGCTAAAGCTTTGACGGCAGCAGCAAGTTTGCCAAGGGGAGTTAGAAAAGCAGATCTTAAACATCGTCTGGATTTACGCAAAACTCTGACAGTGAGAATTGGCAATGCCACCGCAATCTCCATAACGCAAGTTGAGACTGGCTGGGAATTGGGTGTACATATTCCTGATGTAGCTACCTACGTTACTTCAGGTTCTCCATTAGATTTAGAAGCTCGCAAGCGTCTGCGGTCATTCTTCTTGGGTGATACGATCTTGCCGATGTTACCTGAGATGAATGTATTTAATCAGGCTGAATATCTAACAATGTCGGTGTTGATTAAATTGGATCATGAAGGCGCTATGCTTTCTTTTGAGATTCAGCCATCAGCGATTTGTGTGCGGGCTAATTTAAGTTATCAGCGAGCGCAACAAATTCTGGATGGGAAAGTAGCGGTTGACAACGATGCACCTAGTCAAGAAATTGATAGAGAAGTTGAAGAGTTGGTGCATCTGATTGCGAAAGTAGGGGCGATGCTGCAAGAGCGCTCAAATGCGATTAGGCTAGTATTGCCACAGATTCCTTCTCAAGAGGCTGATGAGGGAGTGCGCGGATTGACCGTGGTTCCATTCACTTTGCCGATTTCAGGAACTGTGACTGAAGTAATGATTTTGGCGAATAGAATGATTGCTTCTCATTTACAGTCTTTAGGAATTCCTGCGATCTATCTATGTCAAGTTCCTCCCGATCAAGGTAAGGTCGATGATTGGATAAAATTGCTGGAGAGCATGGGGATTTCTGTTCAGCTAGAAACTCCTGAACAGATTCAGGTTGCCGATTTACATCGGATTTTACAACAGTTGAGCCAGATCGAGCAAGATGCTACTCGTGATATTCTCAAATACCTATTGCTATCAATGTTTAAAACTAATGAGTATGTGCTTGCACCTGCTCTGCACTTTGGGTTGGGATTGATTGATCAGCCATACTCACATGGAGTGTTTCCGCAAAATCATTACGGGGATTTATTAGTTCAGCGCACTTTGCATACTGTGTTTGAAGAGGGACGCGATCGCCGTAGCATTCGTATTAAAGATGGTGTGAATTTGCGGAGTTCTAGCGCTCATGGTCAAGTAAATTGGAGTGTTTTACCTCCTGATACAGAGCGTCAGTTGATTGAAGATTTAGAAGCAGTTTTACCAAAACTCAATCAAGCTGATGCCTTGTATCATCGCTCAATTTCTGATCTTGATGGATTGCGTAAAGCTGAGTTTATGAGATCGCATACAGGCAGTAATTTTTACGGCATTATTACCAGCGTGCAATCTTACGGATTTTTTGTAGAGATTGAATCTTTACTTGTTGAAGGTTTGGTGCATGTCAGTTCGCTTAAAGATGACTGGTACGAATTCCCCTTGATCAATGGCAAAGGTAGGACCAGAGCTTCGACATTATTAGTTGGTCGTCGTAGTGGTCGTCAATATTGCTTGGGCGATCGCGTCGAAGTTCAGGTCAAAGGCGTAGATTACTATCGCCAACAAATCGACTTGGTCGCAGTCGTGATCCCTGCCGATGAGCGTGACTCCTCTAACTCAGAATCTAATTTAGAATCTAACCCAGAATTAGACAATTATTTAGAGATTTCTGAAGAAATCGACTCAGAAACCATAGAATAATCTCGCTAGTCTAGGGTCTAAGTCAAGTTACTTTCTAAGAAGTTCCAGCCAACTACTCAAGCTACATTTAAATCCTTCACACAAGTTTCCGCCATGTCGCTTTCCCGCTTACTGGTGACTGTCTTAAACCGTCTTCAGCCATCTGCGGAGACGGTAATGCTTGTGTCAGCGATCGCTGTCGGCGTGATCAGTGGCACTGCGGTAACGCTATTTCGTAAGCTGATTTTATTTGCACAAGAACTCTATTGGCATGAGCTAGCTGTGGTTATCAGTGCCAAGTGGCATTGGGCAAGCATACTTATTCCAATGCTAGGCGCGTTAGTTGTCAGTGTATTCCGATTCAAGTTAGATCAAGCAGAAGCGAAAGCTTCGACCCATGATGTGGGGCAATTATCATACTCGCAAATTCCCCTCAAAACAGTGGCGGCAGCACTTTCGCTAGGCTCAGGAGCGTCATTAGGTCCTGAAGGTCCTAGCGTTGAGCTAGGCAGTAATATTGGATCTTTGCTAGGGCGAATGTTGCAGTTTTCGAGTGAACGCATTCGACTATTGATAGGCGCAGGGGGCGCAGCAGGTTTAGCCGCAGGTTTTAATGCACCGATCGCAGGTGTATTTTTTGCCCTTGAGGTTTTGCTACGTGATTCCTATCGCACTAATAAATCTAGTCCTAATTCTGATGTAAGTGTTGTCGTAATCGCCTCGGTGATTTCCGCATTGGTATCCCAAATTAGTCTTGGCGAGCGTCCAGCGTTTAGTCTACCTGTTTATGAAGTACGAAGTTATTGGGAACTACCTTTATATTTAGGTTTAGGGTTGCTAGCCAGTGTTGTGGCGTTAATGTTTACACGTGCAGTTAAACAAGCCAAGAAATTTTTTGCGGGAGAATGGGTAATCGCCCCGTTTATGCGACATTTACCGATGCCGATTAAATTGCTAATGGGGGGATTGTGTGTAGGAATAATCGCTTTGACTTTTCCTGAAGCAATCGGGATTGGCTATGAAACGGTGGAATCGATCTTGCAAGATACTCCTTTTACTATTCCTCTATTAAGTATTTTGTTAGTAATTAAGCTTTTATTAACTGCAATTAGTTCAGGTAGTGGTTTTGTGGGGGGGATCTTTGCACCTTCGATTTTTTTAGGAGCAGTGCTTGGTAGCCTATATGGTCAGGCGATCGCGAGTTTTTTGCCTGCCTCGATCCCAATTGCGGCTTCTCCAGCTTATGCCTTAGTTGGTATGGCGGCAGTGCTGGCAGGAACAGTTCGCGCTCCTTTGACATCGGTTTTGTTATTATTTGAAATGACTCGTGATTATCGGATCGTTTTGCCATTGATGGCAGCCGTTGGACTCTGTGCATGGGTACTTGACCAAATTGACACATCTAGGCCCGATCGCATGATTATGCAATGGTCAGATTTACCAGCCGATATTGAAGTCCTCGAAAAAATCAAAATTGCCGAAGTAATGACTCTAAATCCGGCTTCAGTCAAATATTCGATGCCTTTGCTTCAAGCCGCGCAATTTATCACTAGTGGCTATCATCACAGCGCTTTAGTAGTTGATGACATTAACCATTTGCAGGGCATTCTTACAACTCAAGATATTAAACGAGTCCTATCTGCCCCTGTAGGCAATCCATCGATTGAGGAAATGACGGTTCAAAATATTTGTACGCGCGAAGTGATCTGTACATTTGCTGATGAATCCCTTGCAGAAGCTCTCAAGCGCATGGCAACAAGGGACTTGCGGCAAATGCCAGTTGTTGATCGCAATCAGCCTAAGCGGGTACTGGGTATGGTTGATCGACTTGCCATTACAACAGCTTATAATACAGCCCTAACAAAACGAGCGATCGCTGCTAGAATTACAGCGACTAAAGCGAGTGTAACTATTGCTTCTAATGTCATCCCAGTAGTAACCAATACGCTAATTAGCGCTAATACTAGCGTTAATACTAATGCTAGTAATAATAACGATCAGCATAATGATGACCACAATCAAGCTGATGAAATTGTTAAAAGCAATGGTTCTAGCAATAATGGTAATGACAAGAGCATTGATAAAGACAATAATTTAAATAACTCTTTGAATAACTCTTTGAATAATAATTTAACTAATCATCCAAATAGAGAATTAGATATTCATAGCTCTGAGGTAACTTCCTCCTAAAATTTAATCAGAAATTATCTTAATCTAGTAACTAGCCCATGCAAGGATCTTATGAATAGCGAAGAAATACTAATTGAATTTGTGGCAAATGGCGGTCGCGCCAGTGGCAAGTTGATTAAAGCGATTAGCACTAGCAAGGTTAAAGACAGCATTCAGCGACTAGCTAGCTTAGTGCAGCAACTTGCAACAGAAAGCTCTACCGTCTCAGCTAATGGGCTAGCTTTAGATGAAGTCGAAATTGCAATCAAACTCACAGAATCTGGTGAAGCAATTTTGTTGGGTGACGGAGAAAGAAATGGCACGATGACCTTGCGGTTTCGCCGCTCTAGTACATCGGTTATTGCAAATAGAGAAGTAGCGAGTTCTGAACCCTCACTTATATCCAGCACATCGGTAAATTACACCAAATTGCAAACTTTGCTGTCCAGTGGTAAATGGCAGGAAGCAAATCAAGAAACATGGAATGTGATGTGTCAAGCCGCTCATAAAAATCTGGGTTCTGTATTATCAGCTGAGGATATTAAGCAAATTTCTTGTGATGACTTGCAAATCATCGATAGTCTGTGGCAGCAACATAGTCAAGGTCGTTATGGATTTAGCGCTCAAAATCAAATTTATATGTCATCAATTCTCGGATAACTAAAAGAAGTGAGACAACTCGCCGCTTTTCTAAATAAAAATTCAACATTAAAGGGGTTAGCATCATGGATCAGGATAAGCAAAAACAGATTACGGGGTACTTCATAGAGGAAGCAAAGGAGCATCTGCAAACCATTGAATCAGGCTTGCTCAATTTGCAATCACTGATGCAAGATTCTGAAGCCGTAAATGAAATATTTCGCGCCGCCCACTCTATTAAGGGAGGAGCAGCGATGCTAGGATTTAGCAGCATTCAACATGTTTCTCATAACTTTGAAGACTATTTTAAGGTTATGCGTGAGAACAAGAATCTGAAGGTTGATCAGCATCTCCAGACGCTTTTTTTACAAGCCTTTGATAAATTGCAAGAGCTAGTAATTCTTCTCCAAAGTCCTTATGGATTGACTAAGGATTCAGTCGATGTAATCATGTCTGGTTCCGATCAAATCTTTGCAAATTTAAAAGCGCATCTTCAAAACTTGATTTCAGGGAAAGAAACTGAAACAAAAATTCTGGGTGTTTCTAAAGTATCTACCAAGGCAGATATCAAGAATGATACCAGAGCGATATTGGCAGTTTTTCAGTCTGAAGTCCCGAACAAGTTGCGGAATATGCTGGAGTTATTTAAGCAGCCTGATAGTCCTCGAAGTCGTCAAAACCTAGCTGCAATCTGCAATCAGCTACAGGAAATGGGCGATCGCTTTGGTCTAGGAGCTTGGTCAGTAATGATTCAATCGGTAAGTTCGGCGATCTCAAATCCTAATAATCAATTCCGCATTCTTGCACCAGTTTTAATTAAAGAAGTAAAACAAGCTCAAGAGCAAGTTTTAGCCCAGAAAGCAAATCAGATTAAAGTTTCAGCGCAGTTATTGCGATTGATTCCTTCCGAACTATCTCATCAGGCTGCCAAGCTTACTAAGTCCCAAGCTTCTCCTAGTTTGGCTGGAAATAGTTTGTCCGACGAAATGAGTGATATTTTTGGCGCAGTAATTGAAGAAGATAAAGCAATGAAAGGTTGGCAAACCTTTAGCGATCAGGTCGGCTGGCGAAAAAATGGAACTTGGATTGGATCTAATTCGGTACATCCTCAGACTCCACCACCTGATGGACATTTCCCAACACCTCTTTGGTTAGCAGCTTGGCATCAATCTAAAGATACCAAAGCCAAAGAGTTTCAGTCTCAGTATGCAACGCTTTTAGCCAAGATTGCTAGCTGTAATTTGTCCTAAACCTTGGGATGTGCGGCTCGTTGTGCGGCTCATCTTAAGTATTGTCTTGATTTAAGTTATATAGAGGGTTTCAAGTGAGGAGTTTGTTTGCCACGATTTTGGCGGTTAGTGCCAGTACGTCTGTTTTGCCTGCGATCGCTACTTCTGTTAGTGATTCTATTAGTGAAATATCTGCGATTCGTCAAAGCTCAGTTAACTATCTGAGCGCTTTACCTGCTCAACCAAAGGCTAGCGACACGGATGCTTATACATTTACACAGCGTTCTCTTAGTATCACTAAACAGATACCTAGCGATACGGTTGGCTTGGTGATTGTCGATCTTGATCCGCTTTCTTGGCAAGCTTTCGACAAATTCAATCTACCTATTCCCAGCCCGATCTCAGCTCTTGACAAGTTGTTGAACTTTTTAGGGGAATCTCCTCCCATCTCAATTACTAAAGATGTGCAACCTTGGTTGGGTAAAGAGGTGATGATCACTTTTTTAAATAATCCAAATAACAAAGCAGAGTTGGTATTCGCAGCTTTGTCCATGGTTACTGATGATAAGCAGTTTGCGGCTTTTATTGAGAAGGTAAAAGGACTTAACACCTTAAAACCTACTGAAACATCATATCAAAATATAAAAATTTTAGAATGGGAGTTAAAAGACGAAGTTGAAGAAGATAAGGTTGAAGAAAATGAGCCAGAATCTCTCAAGAAATCTCCCAAAAGATTAAATGCTTCTCAAACCCTCCGTGCTCTCTCCAAAACCAAAAATCATGAAGAGATTAAGCCTGGTTTTTCAGATTTTAGGTTCAAGCGTTTGGCGATCGCTAAATTACCAAGCGGATTTGCGGTAATTGCTTCTGATCGTGAAGCTATTCAGAAAATGATCGATACATCTGCTTCTAATTCGGAACTTCAGTCACTATCTTTAGCTGATAATTCAATCTTTTTGCGATCGCTTAATAACCCCTTGTGGAATCGTTCATTATTTGTAGGCTATGGAGATTTTAAAGGGATTGGTCAGTTTATAGAGCTATTGGCTGCTGATTTGCCTGAAACTTCTGAAATCCCAGGATTTAGTCGAGCTGAGTATATTCAGAGTTTAAAATACACTTTGTCACAATACAGTAGCTTTGATTTGTTTGCATGGGTAACGCCTAAAGGCTTACGGAGTCAAAGTAGCAGCTATTTCTCAGAAGTGCGATCGCCTCAGCCCAAAGACACCCAGACACGAGATCGCCTTTTGTCATATTTGCCATCAAATGTTTATGGTTCAATCAGCAGTCGCAATTTTAACCGTCAGTGGCAATGGTTTGTCGAAGCGTCAAAAGTGGAACCAACCTACAAAATTTTTGTTGAGGGATTACGAGTAGTCGCCCCGATGATTTTAGGAGAAGAGTCAGGTATCGACATTGAGAAGGATATTATCTCTTGGATGGATGGGGAATATGCCTTTGTAGCTTTTCCGAGCGATCGCTCTCCGCTCAAGCAAATTGGTGTTACTTTAACTTCAGGAATGTTAATTCGGACATCGAAGCCTGAGGCAGCAAATGCTGCGCTCGCCAAATTGACAAAATATATTACCAATTTAGGTAAAGGTACTTTTCAGGTCAAAAAGCGCCAAGTTGGGGCAACTTTATTAACTAGTTTTGAGTTTCCTGATTTTCAAGAACAGGGTAAAACGCAAAGCGTTTTTGCTTACGGGTGGCGCGATCGCCAAACTTTGATGCTCACTTTTGGGTCAGATACAGCCACTGCTTTTATACCAACGCCTAAGCCATCGCTGGCTGAGTCAGAGATGTTTCGTGACGCGATCGCCGATATGCCTCAACCAAATTTTGGCTATTTTTATCTCAATGCCAATGCGATCGCTAAACAAGTGGCGACTAGTTACCTCTCATTTTTTGAAGGGTTGGCTCCTGATAATGCGCCGAATTCTGATGGTCTTAACAAACCCTCTCAATCAGAGTTAGCTGCACCCATCCTAAAAGTCATTGATAAACTGGGCGGCTCAGTTTTTGTCTATTCAGAAACTAGCGATCGCTTCCAAGCAGACTTCTTCCTTGGGCTAAAGCCGTAATCAATCAACTGATAAAATATGAGTTGATACTTTGCACCGACTCATATTTTATCGGTTTCACTTACGATAAAATTGATTAAAATGATGGTCTAAGAAATGTCTGATGTATCAACTCAACTCCAAAAATTAGTAATTAATAGTTTGGTGATTGCAAGTGGCAATGCTGGAAAAGTAAAAGAGTTTCGTGCTTATTTAGCAGACTTAGGCATAACTCTCATCCCCAAACCCGACAGTATTGATGTGGAAGAAACAGGTGTAACCTTTATTGAGAACGCTCATCTCAAAGCTTCTCAAGTTGCGATCGCCACTAACGAATGGGCGATAGCTGATGACTCTGGACTAGAAGTAATTGCTCTTAATAATGCTCCAGGAGTACTATCGGCGAGATATGCAGATACAGATAACGCTCGTATCAATCGAGTTTTAAATGAACTCGCTAAGCACTCTAATCGTGAAGCTCAGTTTGTCTGTGCGATCGCGATCGCCTCACCAGATGGCAATATCGTTGCTGATGCGGTTGGTATTTGTAAAGGAGCGATCGCTGAAGCTCCTCGTGGCTCTGGTGGATTTGGATACGATCCAATTTTCTTAGTGCCAGAGATGCAACAAACCTTTAGCGAAATTCTGCCTGAGGTTAAAGCCAAGATTAGTCATCGGGCTAAAGCTTTAGCGATCCTTCGCTCTAAGTTAACGTCACTGGTTGGATCACATTATTATTCCGCGTAATGATATCAATCAGTTCTTGTTTAATCTCTTCGGCGCGATCATTTTCGACCTGACAAGTTCCTGCGTTGGCATGTCCACCGCCTTCGTATCGCAACATCAACTCACCGATGTTAACAGGACAGGTGCGATTGAGAACGGACTTCCCAGCCGCGAACACTGAATTTTGTTTTTGCCTTCCCCACATTCTATGTATGGAGATATTGCACTCAGGATATAACGCATACACCATAAAGCGATTGCCAGCATAAATAGTCGATTCATTCTGCAAATTAACTATAACTAGCTTGTCATAGACTTCTGAGCAATTCTGAATCTGTCTTCTAAAGATCTCCTGCTGCACAAAATAAAGCTCTACACGCTCTTTGACATTGGGAAGCTCCATGATTTCTTCAATGGTCATACGACGACAGCCTTCCACTAGTTCCACCATCAATGCATAGTTAGAGATAGTAAACTCGCGAAATCTTCCTAATCCTGTGCGCGCATCCATTAAAAAACTCAACAATACCCAACCTTGAGGATGGAGAATATCATTAATATCAAACTGAGCAGAATCACATTTGTCTACAGCTTGCATCATCGCTTGCGAAATGTGCGGAAACTTTAATTTGCCACCGTAATAGTTATAAACAACCCTTGCAGCTGAGGGTGCTTCACCTTCGATAATATGATTTTCAGGGGTGTCGTACACCCGCATTGTTTCACTAGTGTGGTGATCAAAAATTAAGTGAGCACCTTCTATGTAGGGCAAATTAGTCAGAATGTCGCGATCGCAAACCTCTACTTTCCCATCTTGCACATCTTTTGGATGAACAAAAAGGATGTCATCGATCATATCTAATTCCTTTAGCAATACAGCGCTAACAACACCGTCAAAATCGCTACGGGTAATTAGTCGGTATTTTTTGGCTGCGGCTGACATAAGCTGATGCCCCTGATAATCTTCTTGCAAATATTACAATTCTGCCAATAACTATAGCGCTTTGCGCTCTAACAAAAACCAAATAGTTTTTAAGATCCCTGCAAAATAAGGGTCTTAAAAACTACAGCAACTTACCTTTAAACCCGCCACCAACATAATTAAAGTCACTTGACGATCAAAGGCGATCGCATCGGCAGCTTTCGTTCGTTTTTCAGTGTCATTCCGCAAGCAAAACTGGACAATTTGAGAAGACTTATCATCAATTGGAGTTGCCCTATTCACGATGAAATAATTTTTATGGAAGCCAACTTTTGACAAAAAAGTATAAGGTCATCGCTGAACCTGCACCAATCACAAAACGACGCACCAAAATTGGCGCAATTTTTTGAGCATAATAAGCACTGATATAGCCACCAATTGCGGCTCCAACTGCGGCGATCGCTCCTTCTTTCCAGAGGATTGCGCCTGCAATCATGAAGGGAATAACGGTGATCGCATTAATGCAACTTGTCAGCATTGTTTTGTAAGCATTCATGCGGTGGATATTAGTCATACCCATCAGAGCAAAGGTTGCGAGAAACAAAATCCCCATGCCTCCGCCAAAAAAACCGCCATATATAGCGACAACTAATTGTAAAACCGTAATTAATAGCGATCGCATAGCCTTGAAATTGGCAAATCGTTCTTGTTGCTGCTCAACCCATATGGTGAGGTTTTTACTAAAAGCAAATGCCAATGTTGCAGTCAGTAATAAATAAGGCAAAATTCGTAAAAAGACTTCAGGTGGTGTTTTTAATAACAAAATTGCCCCTGCCAAACCGCCGATCGCTCCTAGAATGCAGACTTGAATCAGCGATCGCTTGTCTTTAGCAAATTCATGACGATATGCGCCCGCGCTTGCCAATGTGCCAGGTAATAAAGCGATCGAATTAGTAGCATTGGCAATAATTGGCGGAATTCCGACAAACATTAAAACAGGAAATAAAATAAAACTGCCGCCGCCAGCAATTCCATTTAGTCCACCTGCGAACAGCGCCGCCACAAAGATCAGGAAATATTGCCAAGTCATAAATAATTTCTATTAAAGTCCAGATTTGAGATGATGGATTTCGCTCGCCCTCTCAAATTTGGGTTCTATAGCGATCGCTGTACACGAATAAGCGTAACTATATCCTTGTGTAGATTATTTGGTTTTGCCTTAATATTATCTGTGTAAGCAATTATTGTCGTCTTAGTGTGTCTAAGCTGCGTGATATCTAGCGCTCAAAAGTGCGCTTAAGATTTAGAGCGTAGCCGCAAACCCCTCCGCTATAGGCACTGGTACATTTTTTAATCGTTATGCCCAAAGTTCTCGTTTCTGACCCCATCGACCAAGTCGGTATCGATATCCTCTCTCAAGTCGCTACCGTTGATGTAAAAACTACTCTTAGCCCTGAAGAACTGATCCAAATTCTTCCCGAATATGACGCGATCATGATTCGCTCTGGTACAAAGCTCACCAAAGAAGCGATCGAAGCTGGCAAAAACCTCAAGATCATTGGTCGCGCTGGTGTTGGGGTCGATAACGTAGACGTTACTACCGCTACTCGCCATGGCATTGTTGTTGTTAACTCTCCTGAAGGCAACACGATCGCTGCTGCCGAACATACGCTAGCGATGATGATGTCATTATCGCGATTTATTCCTGCTGCCAATGCATCGCTTAAAGGTGGTCAGTGGGATCGCAAGAGCTTCACTGGCGTTGAAGTTTACAAAAAAACTCTTGGTATTCTCGGCTTAGGTAAAATTGGCTCTCATGTTGCCACAGTTGCTAAGGCTTTGGGAATGCGAGTCCTTGCATACGATCCATTCCTGACGGCTGAACGTGCCGAAAAATTAGGTGTGCATTTAGTTGAGCTAGAAATTTTGTTGCGTGAAGCCGATTACATCACCCTACATTTGCCTAAGACTAAAGATACTTATCACCTGATTAATGCTGAACGCCTCGCAATTATGAAAGATGGCGTGAGAATCATCAACTGCGCTAGAGGTGGGATCATTGATGAAGGTGCGATCGCGGCAGCAATCACAAGTGGCAAGATCGCAGGGATCGCCCTTGATGTATTTGAAAACGAACCTCTTGAAAATGAGTCAGGGCTACGCGCACTTGGTGCAAATGTAATTTTGACTCCTCACCTTGGTGCATCAACAGAAGAAGCGCAAACCAATGTTGCTGTGGATGTCGCCGAGCAAATTCGTGATGTTCTGCTTGGTTTACCTGCGCGATCGGCTGTGAATATTCCAGGGCTGCGTCCTGATGTATGGCAAAAGCTCAAGCCTTATCTACAACTTGCGGAAATGTTGGGTAATTTGGTTGGACAACTGGCGGGCGGACGTGTCGATAATCTGGATGTAAAGCTGCAAGGTGAAATCGCTAACAGTGAAAGCCAACCAATTGTGGTAGCAGCTCTCAAAGGCTTGCTATCTCCAGCTTTGCGTGAACGTGTTAACTTTGTCAACGCTAGCATTGAAGCAAAAGAGCGCGGTATTCGCGTCACCGAAACTCGCGATCCTGCGGTTGAAGATTATAGTGGTTCAATTCGTTTGACAGCGCATGGTAGTCATGGTCAACAATCAGTAACAGGCGCATTACTTGGTAAATCAGAGATCCGCATTACTAGCATCAATGATTTCCCGATTAACGTCGCGCCTACCCATTACATGTTGCTAACACTTCACCGCGATATGCCAGGAATCATCGGCAGAATTGGTTCGCTACTCGGCAGTTTTAATGTAAATATTGCCAGTATGCAAGTCGGTCGTCGCATGGTGCGAGGCGAAGCGGTAATGGTCTTAAATATTGACGATCCCTTGCCTAGCGGTTTGGTTGATGAAATCGTAAATATTCAAGGCGTAACTGATGCCTTTGTTGTAAAACTATAAAAAGTAAAGGGGTGCTAAGCGCATCTCTACTTTCTAGGTTTTAAATGGTGTATTATTTAAACGAAGTTTAGTGGATATGCTTTATGTCAACTTCAAAAGAATATATCTCTTCAGAAAAATATCGTCAAATGTTGGTGCGTGATGGCGATCGCCGTTTTCAAGAATGGCATAGTAGCTTTCTCAATTACCAACAAGCCTATCTAAAAGACTTGAACAAAAGTAGACCAAAATAAACTAAGAAAGGAGGTGCTTTGCGCCTCCTTTACTAATTGATACTAATTAATTATGACTTTTTGGGAATGGTATGATCGCAGTCTTTTAACAGCAAAGCAATATGACGTACCTACATACGAACTTGATTGGCTGATTTTAGAAACAACAGCTTTAGATAAGCTGGACTTAAGATTGAGATCGTCCAATATAGGACAAAAAATTTCCTTAGAACTATTAACTAACCTAGATCAGCTTTGGCAAAAAAGAATAAGCGATCGCATTCCCATGCAATACCTAACAGGTGCGGTAACATGGCGAAATTTAGAATTACAGGTTTCTCCTGCTGTATTAATTCCCCGACCTGAAACAGAATTACTAATTGATATTGTTGCTGAAAGCTGTAAGGGAAAAATCTATGAAGATGGGATTTGGGTTGATTTAGGAACTGGCAGTGGCGCGATCGCGATCGCTTTAGCTCAGCATTTCTCACAAGCACAAATTCATGCGATCGATTGCAGTGAAGCAGCTTTAAATATTGCCAAAATTAATGCTTTAAATAATCTAAAAAATAATCCTAATACTCATCAAATTCACTTTCATCAGGGCAATTGGTTTGAGCCGTTAGCAAATCTCAATTTAAAAGAAGCGATCGCGGGAATAATCTCCAATCCGCCCTATATTCCTAGCATTGAAGTTTTAAATTTACAACCTGAAGTCACTAATCATGAGCCACACTTAGCGCTTGATGGCGGTGTTGATGGACTTGATGCAATTCGACAATTAGTGAATACTGCACCACAATATTTAATCTCAGGCGGTTTTTGGATTATCGAAA
>JAYVVP010000337.1:0-8497 GCA_043786935.1 Pseudanabaena sp.
CGGTACGACCGCCTTCACGAATCGCAAACCGCATTCCTTGCTCGATTGCGATCGGGTTAATTAGTTCAACGGTCATCTTGATGCGATCGCCTGGCATAACCATTTCTGCTTCACTACCATCATCAGCGGTGAAGGCAACAATTGTTCCAGTCACATCAGTTGTACGCACATAGAACTGAGGACGATAACCAGAGAAGAACGGAGTCTTACGACCACCTTCTTTCTCAGTCAAAATATAAACCTCACCTTCAAACTGAGTATGAGGGCTAATTGACTTTGGCTTAGCAAGCACCATGCCGCGCTCAATATCATCCTTTTGAATACCTCGTAACAGTAGACCAGCATTGTCTCCAGCCAATCCCTGCTCAAGACTCTTCTTGAACATTTCAATACCAGTAACAGTTGTAGTACGAGTATCGGTAATTCCAACAAGCTCAACAATATCGCCGACTTTAACAGTACCGCGCTCAATCCGACCAGTTGCAACTGTACCACGACCAGTGATCGAGAACACATCTTCAACTGCCATCAAGAAAGGCTTATCAATAGCACGTTCAGGAGTAGGAATTGACGCATCCACAGTATCCATGAGAGTCCAAATCTTGTCTACCCAAGGGTTTGTTCCGCGAGCAGTTTTTGGCTCAGCGGTCATCACTCTAGTAGCTTCTAATGCAGAACCACGAGTGATCGGAATATTATCGCCATCAAAGTCATAGGAAGAAAGCAACTCACGGACTTCCATTTCAACAAGTTCAACAAGCTCGTCTTCACCTTCCATTTGGTCTTCTTTGTTTAAGAAAACTACCAGGTTAGGCACACCAACTTGACGGGCTAGCAAAATATGTTCGCGAGTTTGAGGTTCAGGACCGTCAGCAGCAGATACAAGCAAAATTGCTCCATCCATCTGTGCAGCACCTGTAATCATGTTCTTTACATAATCAGCGTGCCCAGGACAATCAACGTGAGCGTAGTGACGAGCTAACGTTTCATATTCAACGTGAGCAGTGTTGATAGTAATACCACGAGCTTTCTCTTCAGGAGCAGCATCGATTTGGTCGTATGCTTTGGCTGTTGCTTGACCTGCAGCGGCAAGAGACATTGTGATTGCCGCAGTTAAAGTAGTCTTGCCATGGTCAACGTGACCGATAGTACCGATATTGACGTGGGGTTTGTTTCTCTCGAATTTAGCGCGTGCCATTTTTTCGTAATTATCCTTAACTTTAGTAAGCGTTATTTTAGTTTATAGAGTATTTGTAGAGTATCTCAAAGGACTACTCTTTTTTACCCTTGTTTTTAGCAATGATGGCTTCAGCCACATTTTTTGGCACTTCTTCGTAATGGCTGAATTCCATTGAGAAGCTTGCCCTGCCTTGAGTTGACGAGCGAAGGTCAGTAGAGTAACCAAACATCTCAGACAAAGGAACCCTTGACTCAACGCTTTTACCAGATGCGGTATCTTCCATACCGATAATATTGCCGCGACGACGGCTAAGGTCACCAATTACATCACCCATGTAGTCTTCAGGGGTTTCAACTTCAACCTTCATCATTGGCTCTAGCAATACGGGCTGAGCTCTCATTACTGCATCTTTAATTGCCATCGAACCAGCAATTTTAAAAGCCATTTCTGAAGAGTCAACATCATGGAAAGAACCATGTACAAGCGTAGCTCTAAGGTCGATCACAGGGTAACCTGCAAGAATTCCCGATTCACAGGCTTCTTTCATACCTTGCTCAGAAGGTTTAATAAATTCCTTCGGAATCACACCACCAACGATTTTCGATACAAATACAAATCCTGTACCTGGTTCGGTTGGCTCCAAGTTGATCACAACGTGACCATATTGACCCTTGCCACCACTTTGACGAGCAAATTTACCTTCAATATCGGTGACAGTTTTGCGGATAGTTTCTCGATAAGCTACTTGAGGTGCACCCACATTAGCTTCTACGGCAAACTCACGCTTCATCCGATCAACGAGAATTTCAAGGTGCAGTTCACCCATACCAGAAATAATCGTTTGATTGGTTTCTGGATCGGTCATTACACGGAAAGTAGGATCTTCTTCAGAGAGAGACTGCAAAGCCTTCGATAGCTTTTCCATATCCTGTTTCGTTTTCGGCTCAACAGCTACGGAAATGACAGGTTCAGGGATAAAGAGAGTCTCAAGAACAATCGGAGAACTCTCATCACAAAGAGTGTCCCCTGTAAAGGTATCTTTGAGTCCCAATACTGCACCAAGATCTCCTGCTCTGAGTTCATCAACCTCTTGACGATCATCGGCCTTGAGTATGATCAAGCGAGAAATACGTTCTCTCTTGTTTTTGCTAGAGTTTAAAGCGTAGGAACCTTTTCTCAAGACACCAGAGTAAACGCGCACAAATGTAAGACGACCGTAGGGATCAGCCATGATTTTGAAGGCAAGTGCTGACATGGGTGCATCATCTTTAGCTTCACGAATAGCTTCCTCACCGCTAGATAGTAAACCTATAACTGGTTTAACATCATTCGGAGAAGGAAGATAATCAATGACCGCATCTAGCAATAACTGTACGCCTTTATTTTTGAAAGCCGAACCACAAACCATAGGCACGATCTTACCGCTCAGGGTTCCTTTGCGTAGCCCTAATCTAACTTCATCTTCGGTGAGTTCTTCGCCTTCAAGATATTTTTCCATCAGGACATCATCGGAATCAGATACCGATTCAAGTAAATTCCCGCGCCACTCATTGGCTAGCTCGACCAAATCCGCAGGAATATCTACTTCCTCAATATCCTTGCCAATTTCATCTCTGTAGATATAAGCTCTCATTTTGACGAGATCGACAATACCTACTAAGTCTGCTTCACTACCGATGGGCAGTTGGATAGGAACAGCGTTGGAGCCGAAACGACTGCGAATCTGCTCTCTCACTCGCAAAAAGTTCGCACCCATACGATCCATTTTATTAACGAATACGAGGCGAGGGACTTTGTAGCGGTCGGCTTGCCTCCATACAGTCTCAGACTGCGGTTGCACGCCACCCACAGCACAGAAAACCGCAATTACACCATCAAGTACACGCATGGAACGTTCAACTTCAATCGTGAAGTCCACATGTCCAGGAGTGTCAATAATGTTAACACGGTGGTCGTTCCAACTAGTGCTAATTGCTGCCGCCGTAATCGTAATGCCACGTTCGCGTTCTTGCGCCATCCAATCTGTCGTCGCAGTTCCATCATGAACTTCGCCTATCTTGTGGACGACACCAGAATAAAATAGAATGCGCTCTGTAGTTGTGGTTTTACCAGCGTCAATATGCGCCGCAATACCTATATTGCGTACCTTATCTAAGGAAATAGATCGTTCCACAAAAGTTTCCTCGTATTTGTCGGAAATTGAAAGATTATATAAAAAGTATTAAGAATATTATAGCGAGGTAAGTTACGGTATTAATCGTTATTAATACCGTCTTAATCAACGTTACTTAATAGCGGTAGTGAGCAAAAGCTTTGTTAGCCTCAGCCATTTTGTGAGTTTCTTCACGCTTACGAATAGTCTGACCAGTTTCGTTAGCAGCATCCATCAATTCGTTAGCGAGCTTGGTAACCATGCTACGTCCAGCACGAGCACGAGAATATTGCACCAACCAGCGAAGCGCTAAGGCGACCCCACGATCAGTACGTACTTCCATAGGTACTTGGTAAGTAGCACCACCGACACGACGAGCTTTAACTTCAACTAATGGGGTGGCATTGCGAATAGCACGATCAAATACCTCTAGTGGTGGGTTGCCTGTGCGTTCACCAATTGTATCTAAGGCTTTATAAACAATATGAGAGGCTACAGAATACTTGCCGCGTGACATAACACGACGGGTGAGCATACTGATGAGACGGCTGTTATAAACCGAATCAGGTGGGGTAATACGCTTTGAAGCTTTCGTTCTACGGGACATTACGGTACTAATTCACCTTATAAAATGAATTGCTAAGTTTACTAAATTACTTTACTGGATATGACTTTACTGGATAAGCCTTATTTTTTCTTCTTGCCAGTGGTTGCGGCGGCTTGACCTGGCTTAGGTCGTTTAGCACCATATTTAGAGCGGGCTTGCTTACGATCTTTTACGCCTGAAGTATCTAAAGTACCGCGGATGATGTGATAACGCACACCTGGTAAATCTTTTACACGTCCGCCTCTAATCATTACAACGGAGTGCTCTTGAAGGTTGTGTCCAACACCAGGGATGTATGCGGTGACTTCAAAGCCAGAAGTCAAGCGTACCCTTGCCACTTTTCTAAGTGCAGAGTTTGGCTTTTTGGGTGTTGTAGTGTAAACGCGTATACATACTCCCCTACGTTGAGGGCAGCTTTTTAGGGCAGGGGACTTTGTTTTGGTGATTATGGTTTGGCGCTCAGTGCGGATGAGCTGTTGGATCGTGGGCATAAGTGATGATTTGGTATATCTGCGGCTGTGTATTCTAATCAACAGCACATAACTATAACAAAGTTTGTTTCATAAAGTCAATTGTGATAACTCTAATCAAAGCTAACTTTGTCGTATTTATTACTGTAGCTCTATGTAATCGCTATCTGGGGAATCGCTAAGTAGATGTGCAGAATTGTTTATATATTTAGTCAAGGCTGATTAATCGTTCCCGCTATTTATTTGTGTAATTAATTTCGTCCACCTACTTATCTAACAATAAATAAAATTAACGGTAATTAACAATTCTAGCAAAGCCTGAAGGATCAAGACTTGCACCTCCAACTAGCACACCATCAATCTCAAGTTGAGCCATGATTTCGTCAATATTATCTGGTTTAACTGAACCGCCATATTGAATTGTAATGTTAGAGTTCGTAAGTTTGCTGCGAATTAGTCCAATCACACGGTTGGCTTCGCTGGCTTCGCAAGTAACACCTGTACCGATCGCCCAAATTGGTTCATAAGCTATGATCAAGTTGTTTTGGTCAACATCGATAAGATCGGCAGCAAGTTGCGAAAAGATCCAAGATTCAGTTTCGTTGGCATCTCGCTGTTGTTTGCTTTCGCCAACACAAAGAATCGGGGTTAGTCCGTGAGCTTGGGCAGTTTTAAGTCGTTGGTTAACTGTTTGATCCGTTTCTCCAAAAAACTGACGGCGCTCACTATGTCCAACGATCACATATTTAATGCCAAGTTCAGTTAGCATGGGAGCGGAAATTTCACCTGTAAATGCTCCATTTGCTGACCAATGAACATTTTGAGCACCAATACTGAGGTTGGGTTGACCAATTGCTGGCAAAATTGTTTGCAAAATCGCCAGATTAGTATAAGGGACGCAAATTATCATTTGCTGATCAGCGATCGCTGCTTGAGAAGCAGTAGCTTTAAGATGGACGGGAAATTCCGAGAAAAATGTCTTGGCTTCAGACTGGGTTTTGTACATTTTCCAGTTGCCAGCGATAACGATTTTACGCAATGCTCGATTACCCTTGATTTGAGATTGTGAAGATAATGAATTATTTTTATCTTACCGAAAAACGGCCCATTAAAAGCAAAGCAGTTGTTTTACAATAATTTTGTTTTTTGTCCCCAAAACTGAATGAGTCTAGCAGAAGGCTGCTAAACTCATGTCTTAAAATAATTCAATTAAAATTTACTACTAGTGGTTTACTTAAACGTGTAGGTATTGATTAACTGTACGCTGTAGCCCTTATTTATTAACCTAACTAAGCTTGTCTCACTTGCTCATAATGCCAGATCAAAATCTGAGAATACATCTGATAAAAGTTATTGAAACCCTAATTACAATTTGGGTTATCGAAGCTACCAAAACTACACCGATCTTTGGAATAAGCACTGCCCCGTAAAGATCGAAGAATCGTGGGGAGCAACAAAGTTTCCATCCGTTTTGATTTTTCACTCTTTCTTTTGGCTTCTCCTTTTTGCTCTTAATATTATCAAGCTAGGTTTGCGTTGGATCGAGTTGCTTTGTCTCTTGTGCCATGTATATAAGTTAACTCACTATGTAGGGCTTGACACTAATTGTTTACATAAATTTATGAGTTTCTTGATGATTAAAAACTAAAAAAGTGCTAGAACCATGTCGTTAGTAGATACATAGCCTAACTGGATTTGTTAAGCTATGTATACGAATAAATCTTTCATCTAGTACTTGCTAAGACTCTAACTATGTTGCAACAATCTTCCCGTTATACGACGACTTGGGTGGATACGGTTAATAAGGTCAAGTCTGAGGCATGGAATATTCTTGCAAAGCCATTAGCGACTCCTTTTTTTGAATGGGAATGGCTCTCTAATTTGGAGTCTTCGGGCTGCGCGATCGCCCAGCAAGGATGGTTGCCGAGTCATTTGTTGGTATGGCAGGGAGATGTATTAGTGGCGGCTGCGCCCTTGTACTTGAAGGGGCATAGTCAGGGAGAATTTATATTTGATCATCAATGGGCAGATTTATCCTATCGATTAGGAATTGAGTACTATCCAAAGTTATTAGGGATGGCTCCGTTTACGCCTGCGGTGGGTTATCGGTTTTTAGTGCATCCTGAGCTAAGCGATCGCGCTGATGAATTATCAAAAATTTACGATTTGATGTTAGCTGAGATTGATCGCCTATGCGATAAACACAAGATGTCGGGCTGTAATTTTTTATATGTCGATCCCATCTGGAAACATGAGCTAGAGTCGCGGGGATTTACGACTTGGATGCATCATAGCTATGTCTGGGAAAATCAAGAGTTTACAGACTTTGATGATTATCTGAAAAATTTTAATGCGAATCAGCGTCGTAACATTAAGCGGGAACGCAAATCGGTTGAGAGTACGGGGATATCCATGCGCGTTTACACAGGTGAAGAAATTCCGTCTTACTTTTATGGCTATATGTACGAGCTATATAACGATCATTGCAATAAATTTTGGGGCGGCAGCAAATATTTAAATCGCAAATTTTTTGAAAATTTAGCCCATAGTTTTCGCGATCGCCTTGTCTTTGTGGCAGGTGAGATTGAAGATCATCCGCAACCTTTGGGAATGTCATTTTGTATTCGTAAGGACGATCAACTTTTTGGACGGTACTGGGGATCTATTCAAGAAATCGATTGCTTGCATTTTAATGCTTGCTATTACAAGCCGATTGAATGGGCAATTTCTCAAGGGATTAAACGCTTTGATCCAGGGGCTGGAGGGCAGCATAAAAAACGGCGTGGGTTTCCTGCTACTCCAAATTACAGTTTGCATCGCTTTTATCGCGATCGCCTCAAGCAAATTTTAATTCCTTATATCAGCGAGGTGAATACTTACGAGGCAAAACAAATTCAGGCTATTAACAACGAACTCCCCTTTGATTTCGCTCCTCCTGATTTACATGTATAAAAAAGAGACTCGCAATGCGAGTCTCTTTTTTTAGGCATACTTGGCGGTGTAGCTACGAGCGATCGCATCACAACGCTCATTATCAGGATCGCCAGAATGCCCCTCTACCCAATGCCATCGGATATTTGATGTATTAAGAGGGTCGAGTTGTTGCCAAAATTCTTGATTTTTTACGGGCTTATTGTCTTTGGTTTTCCAGCCATTTTTTTTCCAGCCTTTAATCCACTTAGTGATCCCATCCAGCACATATTTACTATCGGTATAAAGATCGACAGGTGCAGATTGTTTATGAGTCGCAAGAAATTCTAAAGCAGTGATCGCTCCTTGTAATTCCATCTGATTATTAGTCGTTTCACGAATACCGCCCCCTAATTCTTTAGTAGTGCCATCTGAGAAATGGACAACCGCTCCCCAACCACCAGGGCCAGGATTTTTAGAACAAGCACCATCCGTATGAATGCTAATAATTTTTGATACTCCCGAATCTACAATTTTGGCTTCTTCAACTTTGGCTTCTTCAATTCTGGCTTTTGGGTTTTGAATTTCGACTTTAGGATCTAATGCAGATTTTGTAGAGGAACTTATTTCAGTATTTTTAGCTGAGGCGTGAGAACGCGATCGCACGATTTCTACTGCAACTGAACCTTGAAAGTTAGGAATTGGCGGGCGCTTAATTACTCGCAGTTCGACTTTTTCAATCATCGTGTCTTCGAGAAGAGAGTCAGCGATCGCACCAACTAATCTTTCGATCAATTTAAATTTTTGAGTCTGTATCAAAGTCTCGATCTTGTTAATGCAGGAAATATAGTTGACTGTATCTTCAATATCATCACTGTGGGTTGACTTCTCAAAATCTACCCATAAAGTTGCATCAACTTCAAACCATTGACCTAATACATTTTCTTCGGGTAAATAACCCACATATCCATAGGCTCTTACCCCTTTTAGATAAATTTTGCTAGTTGACATAATTCTTTGAACTTCATTTAAGCAATTCATTATCACCTAATCGATCATCTTCTATGAAGATCTCTGGGTAAAGCTAGCAAAAAGATCTTTCTGATCAATCGAATATGTGCAAATTTAAAATGGCGGCATCTCTAAAGCGATCGCCCCTAATTTACCCTTACGAAAAT
>JAYVVP010000338.1:0-3014 GCA_043786935.1 Pseudanabaena sp.
GGCAAGCCTGAGTATGTGCGTCAGTGTTGCGATGCCTCATTACAACGCTTAGGAGTTGATGTAATTGACCTATATTATCAACATCGCGTTGATGTGAATGTACCGATTGAAGAGACCGTTGGCGCAATGGCAGAATTAGTTCAACAAGGAAAAGTCAGGTATCTTGGCTTATCTGAGGCTGCACCTGCGACGATCCGCCGCGCTCAAGCTATCCATCCCATTTCTGCTCTCCAAACCGAATATTCCCTTTGGAGCCGTGACCCAGAGGATGAGATCCTACCAACTTTGCGAGAATTAGGAATTGGCTTTGTTCCTTACAGTCCATTAGGTAGAGGTTTTCTGACTGGAGCGATCGCTAGTCCAGAAGATTTTGCCCCCGATGATTATCGACGCAATGCTCCTCGCTTTCAAGGTGATAACTTTGCCAAGAATCTGGAATTAGTAGAACAGGTAAAGGCGATCGCTTCAGAAAAAGGGATTACCGCAGGTCAACTGGCTCTAGCATGGCTGTTGTCTCAAGGTGATGATATCGTGCCGATCCCAGGCACAAAACGCCGTACTTATCTGCAAGAAAATGTTGGAGCAGCGACAGTAACTCTGACCGCTGATGATCTCAGTCGGATTAATGCTGTAGCGCCTCAAGGTGTTGCAGCAGGCGATCGCTATCCTGCCCAAAGCATGAGTAGTATTGATCGTTAAGGATAGTTAAGGATAGTTAAGGTTCCCTATTAATATCGGGTTAAAAGCTCTAACAGCAATTCCTCATCCGCCAGATTCTGTTGCTGCATAAAGGCGGTGGGTCCTTTTAGAAACTCTTTGACGGTGATTCGGCGATCACGAAAAGCAATTGCAAATTTGTGTAGTTGTTCGATCATTTCGATTTGAGCCTCCATCTCAACCAAAGCAGTTCCAATTGGATCGCCGCCATATTTTGTCATCTTCTTAAACTGGGCTGTTATCGACCCTTGCGGAGTATTTTTAGTTTGTCGAAGGTGCTGTTTTAAGTTTCCTAGTTGACCTTTCAGAAATGCGTTTTCTGCTTCCACCTTGGTACATTGGCGCGTCAGATCGTCGGTACTATCATGATTAATAATTTCACTTAAGTCCTGCTGCTTTTCGATCTCTAATAGTTTGGCTAAATCACCATTTTGATAGGCTAAATTAATTTCTTTCATTACTTCTGTACAGTACTCTTTCTCAGCTTCATCTATCACTTTATCAGGATGAAAAATCTCGGCAAGCCGCAAGAAAATTTGGCGAATCTTTTTTAACTCTTCTCGATCTGGTTTGGCAATATCTGTTGCAAAGTCTTGATGCGATCGCTCTTCATAATCTCCCCAATCTGGTTCGTCTTCAGGATCTTTAGCGTCAAATCTATCTGTATCAGAGTAGGACTGTTTAGGACTTATAACTCCCTCTGATTGAAAATGATAATAAATTGTTTCAACATCTTTACGTGATTTTTTACCCAATTTCTTGCCCGTAAAAATTTCTTTGAATACTGCATGAATTTGATTGTCAAGCTCTAATATTTTTTGACGAAAAGGAGCGCTCCGCTGCGCGATCTGAATGCTCACATCATTAATACTGTCGTTCAGATTATGCAGCTCGGTACGATTTTTCTCAATTTGTTTCAGCAGCTTGTCATTTTCTTTTTCCAAAAAGTTTAAGCGGATACGAAAATCAGAAAGTCCAAGGTCAGTATTAAAAGAAGAAGAGCGAGGATTTGAGTTTTTAGATTTCCGAGCCATAATACAGATGAGGTTAGGCAGAGTAGTAACGTTAATATTTTAATCTAGCTTCTCGTTTGCCATGTTTGATTTATTGATATTTGGGTTTGATCTTTAAACTTTCAAAGCCATAAATAATTGATCCTCCAATTAAAATCCTAAAGCGACAGGAGACATAAAGTATCTCCTGTTTTCCTTAGACGGGCACTTTTAACTCAGCACCTAAGGGAAAGCCTAATGCTTCTCTTTGAGCGTAATAGAGCTTGGCAACTTGTCGGGCTAAGTTACGAATACGACCAATATAGCGCACTCGCTCCGTTACCGAAATTACGCCTCTTGCATCTAACAAATTGAAGGAATGTGAGCATTTCAAAACGTAATCAAAGGCTGGTAGTACCAGTTCAGATTCGAGTAAATGTGCTGCTTCTTTTTCGTATTGTAAGAACAGTTGGAATAGAAAATCAGAATCTTGTGGTACTCCACCGAAATTACCGAAGTTGTATTTACTATGCTCGACCTCGCCTTGGTGATGCACTTGTCCATATTTGATATCGCCTAAAGTTGGATGCGATCGCCACACAATGTCATAAACCGAATCCACTCTTTGCAAATACATCACTAAGCGTTCTAAGCCGTAGGTGATTTCCGCAGAAACTGGGCGACAATCTAAGCCGCCAACTTGTTGGAAATAAGTAAATTGAGTGACCTCCATTCCATCTAGCCAGACTTCCCAACCGACACCCCAAGCGCCGAGAGTTGGGGATTCCCAATCGTCTTCAACAAAGCGTACATCATGATCAGCAGGATCGATGCCAAGATGTTTCAGGCTATTTAGATATAGATCTTGTACGTTGTCAGGTGATGGTTTGAGAATCACCTGAAATTGATAATAATGTTGCAAGCGGTTAGGATTTTGTCCATAGCGTCCATCAGTAGGACGGCGGCATGGTTCCACGTAGGCAACGCTCCAAGGCTCAGGGCCAAGCGCTCTCAAAAAAGTGTGCGGACTCATCGTGCCTGCACCTTTCTCGATGTCGTATGGTTGAGCAATCAAACATCCGTGATCGCTCCAATACTTTTGCAACGCCAAAATAACTGACTGAAAATCCATGCTTTACGATGCAGTAACACTTTAGTAATTTATTTTATCAGCGATCGCTCCTATAATCGGCTCTGCTTAAGTTTTATACTCCCTTCCCACCCATAAATTAGACATATATTAGAACCCAGAAGACTGGAAAGTCGGCTTTTCAAGTGTCTAGTTTTTCACTGGGAAGGGAGTAG
>JAYVVP010000339.1:0-21618 GCA_043786935.1 Pseudanabaena sp.
TCAGGGTTACGATGAGACATCGCAAGGTTGCTTAACTTTAAACTGACAATGGGGAAATATGCTTATGTCTTCTCTCCTCTTTATTTCCGATGAAGTCTAGTTAAGACGAGCATTGCATAGCGCCGCCGAATCTAAATCTTGAGATAGCAAATCTATGGAACGAGTCTTACAGGAAATTGGGCGATCGCCGTTGATTGTTGCTGAGATTGCGATCAGCTTTTTGCTATTGTGGATCGGGCAGTTTACCTATCAAAAGCTATTTCGTCGCAAGATCGACTTGAATCTTGAGCTATTTGTGCGCGATAACTCGGCGGTAGCAGTTGCCTTAGTTGGTTACTATCTAGGCATTGCGATCGCCCTCAAAAGTGCACTCGCCAAATCGGGTTTAGATTGGGAGAACAGTTTAATAAATCTCACCTTCTATGGCTTCTTTGTAATTGGCTTGATGTTGGTCGGGGCAATTGTTTGTGATCGCTTGATTTTGGAACGGTGCGATAGTGCTAGAGAGATTCGGGAAGAGCAAAACTATGGTGCGGCGGTGCTTGAGTTTGGCTGTCATATTGCCAATGGCATCATCATCAGTGCTGCTTTGGGAGGCGATTCGGGGACGTGGTTAGTGGGTTTGGTAAGTTATGCAATCGGACTTTCCACGCTGGTAATTGCTAGCTTTTGTTATTCAGCGATCGCGGGTTATGACGTATTCAGAGCTATCCAAGAGCATAATAATCCTGCGGCGGGAGTTGCCTTTGCGGGCTTATTAATAGCGATCGGCAATGTTGTTCATTTTGCATTTTTGCCTGAGTTTGAAAACTGGGCAATTAGTTTTGTTTTGTATACCCTTGCCATTCCCTTTGGGATTTTGATGCTAGTGGCGATTCGTTGGGTGGCTGATTTAATCTTCGTGCCTGGGGTCAAAATATCTGATGAAATCGTGCGGCAGGAATCACCGAATCTCGGTGCAGGACTAATTGAAGCCTTTGCTTATATTGCAGGTTCTTTACTAATCGCTTGGAGTATTTAAAGTTTCGACTTCGCTCAACCAGATTTATAGTACTCAAATAAATATGCTCTATTTAAAGTTGACTAAGCGAAGTCGAAGTCAACTCTGTTTATGTAATCACCGTGGGGCGATCGCGTCCTGTTAAAACTTTAATTTGAGCAATTTGATCGGCAATCTCAATTAACTCTTTTAAAGCTTCTTGAGTATCAAGAGAATGCTTAGCAATATTTGGTTCGTAACTCTCGACATAAAGACGCAGGGTTGCACCTTGCGTACCCGTTCCTGATAGGCGGAAAACGATCCGAGAGTTATCGGTAAAGCCAATCCGAATACCTTGATTTTTACTGACACTGCCATCAACAGGATCGGTGTAGCTGAAGTCATCACAGAAAGCGACTTCATAAGAGCCGAACTTCTGTCCCTGTAAACTCGCACCGCTCTGGCGGAGATTATCGACTAGGGTATTAGCGCGATCGCTATCTACAGCTTCATAATCATGGCGGGAATAGAAGTTGCGTCCGTAGAGCTGCCAATGCTCTTTGACGATCGTGTCGACTGATTCTTGTCGGGCGGCGAGAATATTTAGCCAAAAGAGAACTGCCCAAAGTCCATCTTTTTCGCGAATATGATTGGAACCTGTGCCGAAGCTTTCTTCGCCGCAGAGAGTAGCTTTGCCAGCATCAAGCAAGTTACCAAAGAACTTCCAGCCTGTGGGAGTTTCATAACAATCGATGCCTAGTCGCGCTGCCACGCGATCAGGGGCTTGGCTGGTGGGCATAGAACGGGCAATCCCTGCGAGTCCGCCTTTGTAGGCAGGAACTAGATGAGCATTGGCAGCAAGGATCGCTAAGCTGTCGCTGGGGGTGACAAAAAATTTGCGTCCTAAGATCATATTGCGATCTCCATCCCCATCAGAGGCTGCCCCAAAGTCGGGCGCGTCGTCTGCATAGAGTACTTCTACAAGTTCATGGGCATAAACAAGATTGGGGTCGGGATGCCCACCACCAAAATCTTCGAGAGGAACGCAATTTTGCAAAGCGTTAGTAGGTGCGCCTAAACGATTTACAAGGATTTCTTGGGCGTATGGACCTGTAACTGCGTGCATTCCATCGAAGCACATACGGAAGCCTGTGGATGCGAGTAAGATTTTGATGCGCTCAAAGTCAAATAGTTCGCCCATTAGTTCGGCATAGTCGGCAACAGAGTCGATTACTTCGACGGTAGTGTTGCCTATTTTTGCCTCACCAACGCGATCAAGGTCAAGATCCCTAGCTTCAAGAATTTTATATTCAGTAATGCTTTTGGTAATGTTGTAAATTGCATCAGTGATTTTTTCAGGGGCGGGACCACCGTTGCCTGTGTTGTATTTGATGCCGAAGTCGTCATCTGGCCCCGCAGGGTTATGACTGGCGGAGAGGATGATGCCGCCAAAGGCATCGTATTTGCGAATGATACATGAGGCAGCAGGTGTCGATAAGATCCCGCCACGCCCTACCAAAATTTTATTAAAGCCGTTGGCTGCTGCCATTTTCAAGATAACTTGAATCGCATGGCGATTGTAATAGCGTCCATCGCCGCCGACTACGAGGGTTTGCCCTGCGAATCCTTCGAGGCTATCAAATATTGATTGAACGAAATTTTCTAAATAGTTAGGTGTTTGAAAAACAGTAACTTTTTTTCTAAGTCCAGAAGTACCGGGCTTCTGATCAGAAAATGGGGATGTGGAAACGACTTTTATGCTCATTAATCTTGCAAGCTATAAATGCTCTAAATAAATGCTGAAATGCCCATACCTTTGGACTTGCTCTAATTTTACGGGGCATTGGTTAGCTAGGTGCAAAAAAATCTAAAATCCAAGTAAGGGTAATTCATGAATTGCTCCTGTTATTTTTGCTCTCTATTGCCGTAACGAATAAAGTAAACAAATCGTTTTGGAAAATTTATCAATCCTTTCCAAAAAGCAATCATCAAATCTTCAATTTTGACAATGATCGTATCGACCCAGAGAACTATCGTCATCACGGGATTATAGGCATAGCCCATAATCGTCGCATTTGCCTCAATCCATGCGCGTAGAGGTCGCTCATCTCCAGTCTCAGAGGCTGACTGTTGATACATTAACAATTCTTCTTCAAAAATTAGACTTCCATCGATCCGATCTTGAGATATTTGCGAAGTGGTAGTTTCAAAATTTTGTAGCTCTCCCGATGAATGAATTGCGATCTTGTCTGGCGATTTATGAAAAGCGTGTGACTCATATTCTAATGGAAGCGGCCAAGGACCGTTATCATTACCAAAAACATCTTCCATTGTTAACCAAGCTGATTCGCTAGGTTGAATATCTGAGGTTTCGTCTAGAGTAGGTTGCGACAACTGTCTGCCAAAAAAATAAGCGATCGCATCTTCGATCAGCTTTTGTAATCGTTCTACTCGATCGTCAAATTTTAGAGAATTAGAACCTTCAGAATTAGGGTTTTGATTCAAAGAATTTTCAGAGCTTGTCTGGATTTTGTCGTCAGATTCTCCCGATAGAAAATCAGAATGTTCTTCCTCTTTATTATTAATATTTCGCTGATCACCATCTAGCGATCGCTTACCAAAGAAATATGCGATCGCGGCTTCAATCAAACTTCGTAACTGCTCTAGCCTTAGTCTTGTATTTTCTGCGAGTCCATTACTTTCTTTTAAAGAGTCTTGATTATCATTCTGTTGGTCTACTTGTTGCTGCCATATTTTGGCAAAGATACGATTGGCGATCAGTCTTGTTTCAGATTCAGATGATGCTGTCGTAGCAAGGTCTTCTGGTGGCAACTTAATCATCGCCGCGATACTGCGATCTAGTTGAATTTTTGAGCGTTCAATCCAGTTCAAGAATTTGGCTAATCGACCTTGCTCAAGATCTTCAGCAATTTGATCGCACTCTGGCAAAAGTCCCTCTGAATCTGGTTGCGATCGCAGTTGCTCTATAATTTCGACTTTACTATGATCAAGTGCAGCAGGAAAAGTGCGCTTTGCGGTCGATGCGATCAGATACACAGGATAGAGCGCTCCCTTAGCAACTTGATAGGCAAGCCAACGTGGTAACTCTTGTACGCTTATTCCTGAAAGCTGCTCAATTTTTTGATCAAGAAATTGTCTTGCGCTGCGTCCTAGTTTGGCAGGCAATGAGCGATCAATCCAATTAAAAAGTCGGCTTTGAAATTGTGGCATATGTACCATCTTAAAAAAAAGAAATACGCGATCGCACATTTCTTTTTTACATTGCCCAGAAATATTCTAGAGACAAACCGAAGTGCAGACTCTAAAATATTTCTGGGCTAAAAAGTATCCAACTAAATGGTCTTTTTACTTTAGAGCGTTTGCTCACTATTGGGGCGCGGTCTTACTCGGCTCGGTGTTGTATCTGGCTCAGGTAGAGGCATATATTGATTGCCAGTAAAATCTTTGCTGACTCGCAAGCGTTGACTGGTGATCGTAATGCCAGACTCACGTACTAAAACCACGGAAATCCAGCGATCGCCTGATGTAAATGGTGCTTGACCAATCTTAAACAATCCACCCGCCTGTAAAGGACGCAGATCAATTGTAGTTTGATTCAGAAAGTTTTTGGCTTCGACAGGTTCTTCGATCGCCGCACCCAATACTAGACTTGTCCCCAGTGGCTCAGTGACAATCGCGTCAAGCACATATTGACGACCAACACCGATAAGTTCAGGTACCTTGAGCTTGACTGGTGGTGGTGTATCCCCACTACTGAGCGAAGACTGTTCCGCCAAAACTTTTTGCGATACAACCTGTAACTGACCATTCACACTTTTATAAGTCTGAGTCGAGATCAACCTTGCATCTAGCTTAAAGTTATCGTTCTCCGCGCCCTTCAGCCCCTGTACCATCGTCACTGTTTCCGCAGTAATCAGGTCGCCTTGTTTTTCCCATTTCGAGATTTCGGTACGATAGCTAATATTTTTGTAACGTTGCCAGAGTTCGCTAAGTATTTGCTTATAGCTATCACGATTTAGACCATCTGAATGATTAAAAGTCGGAGCGTAATACTTCATCACTGATTCGATATCTTGCTGACTGGCAGCTTTGTCCAGTGCAAATACGATATTTGATAGTTCAGCGGGAGCAGGTTTGGATGATTGGGCAGCAAGTATAGGATTGGCGATCGGCGCAACCGTAGCAGCTGCCGCAGAAACAAGTAACAAAGCAATTCGTTTGAACATGCGTAACTCTAATCAATAACCTGTAAGTATGAAATCGAAATCGTAAATATGTTGTAGACAAATTTACAATCACGCTATTTAAGAATGTGATAAAGCGAGAAATTGTTTCTCATTTATCCGCCCTGATTGGTATAGTGTCTCATTTATTTCTGATATTTTTAACACCGCATGAGGTAAATATCCACTTTCTTGAACGCGATCGCATACTCCCGCCTCATGATCGATAAATACTACAATATCGCGTACTTTTAGACCACAGCTTTCGATTTTTTGTGCCCCCTCGATCGCACTTTTACCTGAGATTAAAATGTCATCGACAACGACAATGGTTTCGCCCGCTTCATAATTGCCTTCGATCAAGCGTCTTGCCCCATAAGCCTTAACCTCCTTACGTGGGAAAATTAGCGGAAAATTTAGACGCAGGGCTAAACCTGAAGCGGTCGGTAAAGAGCCGTAAGGAATGCCTGCAATTCGATCAAATTGAAGATTTTGTAAGATCTCGGCATAAGTACCAATCACGGCATCAAATACTTGAGGATTAGAGATAATTCGTCGTAAATCAATGTAATAGGGGAAAACTTGACCAGATGCTTGCACTGTTTCTTCAAAGGTAATGCAGCCAATGTCAAATAGTTGCATTATTAAATTGGCATGGGGCAAATTAGCTTGGCGATGCCCTTGGTGGTCAAGTAGACAGACATCGGGCATCCAGAGATCGCAAGCTGGGCGTTGATTGGCGGTGAGCGTGATCGCTTGATTGACTTGATCCCGTAGCGATCGCACTAATTCCGCTGGTTCACCGATCGCCAAAGCATCTTGATTGACGGGCAAGATCAAACCGCTACCATTGGCATCTAGTCCTGCATTGAGAATTGCAGCTAAATTTTCTATTCTCTGACTATCAGCTTGATTGCTAGCTTGACTATTTGCCCAAATACTTCGAGCTAAAATTAACCGCTCAGGAGCTAGCGATCGCACTTTTGCTAGAGCCTCAGGAATCGCCGCACCAACCTCTAACATCAACTGTTCTTGCCCAGCCCAAGCTTGGCAATTTTGGACCACATTTAGATACAAAGGCTGATCGAGATTAGGGTATGACTGAAAAGATTGAGCAGTAGTATTCGATGAATAGCAACTAACAAAAATTGCTTTGTCGGGATACATCAAAAAACGTGCCGCCAAATCTTGTCCTAAATACGGACTCAAGGTAATTGCATCCACCCCCCATTGCTCAAAGGCAGTCTTTGCCATCACTGTGCTGCTATTAAGATCCGCGTGCTTGGCATCAAGAATAATCGGAATCTCAGGAGGAATCGCTGCTAAGGTCTTTGTCAATAGCTCTAACCCCGCCGCCCCCATCGCTGTATAAAATCCTAAAGTCGGTTTATAAGCGCATACCAAATCAGCCGTGGACTGAATAATGAAATTCATCCATTCCCACAGATATTCAACATCGCGATCGCGATATGTCTCAGCATTAAGCTCAAAGTCATATTTGGCTTTGTACTTTGCAGGCATCACTTCAGGATTTGGGTCTAGTCCCAAACATAAAATGCTCTGATTTGTCGCGATCGCCGCCCTGAGTTTTGAGGCAAAGCTCATAATTTAGAAGCCTAAGTTTGAGAACCAACCTGAGAACCAACCTGAAACAAATATACTGCTTTTAACTTTATTAAACCCATAAATTAAAGTGACGCTTGCCGACTCTCGACTTAGCCGACTGCCCTAATAAATGCGGTGATTTCTATACAAGAATTTGTAAGGAAACATAATTTTTTAACTGGTTAATAATTGCGGATTGTCATATTTCATCAAAATTGATGTAGAATCTCATTCGTTCTGGTTACACAAACTTTTAGAGTATTGTCCTTAGCTTCTACAAGTCTGATTGAATGGGTTTTTGGGCGTTTTTGTACTGCTTGTAGCTTGCTCTCCACCGTCCTACAGCACCCAGTATTCAATAAATGTTATCAATGCAAAATTTTATTTCTCGCTCGCTATTAGTAAGCTTTTTTGGTTTAACTAGTCTGGCGATCGCCTCTCCTATTGCTCATGCAAATCGTCTGGAAACTTTTGTGTACGATTTGACCGATAGCAAAATTGAGTTTTCACTCAAAAATGACATTGAGCCAAAAGGTACTGTGATTAGTAATCCCACGCGGATTGTGATCGATCTACCTGGGATTATTTACCAAGGGCCAACAGTAAGACGACGGGTGGGACGTGGCGTGCAAGCTGTACGGGTAGGACAGGTCGATGCCAACACAACCAGAATGGTGGTCGAGTTTTCGCCAGATGTTAAGCTCAATCCCCAAGATTTACGCCTCAAATCGATACAACCAGGGCTATGGACGATGCAACTTCCCAAAAATATTGCTGCGATCGATTTGAATAGTGTGACTAGTTTTGCACTGCCGTTAATGGTAGCGCCAATTAGTTCTGGATTTGGCTGGCGAGTGCATCCCATCACTGGAGAAAGGAAGTTACATAAAGGAGTAGATTTTGCAGTACCCACTGGTACACCAATCTTCGCGGCAGCCGAGGGTACTGTCAGCTACGCGGGATGGACAAACGACGGCTATGGTAATGTTGTCGAGTTGCAACATGAAAATGGCGCGTTGACGCTCTATGCTCACACCAATAAAGTCTATGTTTCTAAGGGGCAGTTCGTAAATAAGGGACAAGCGATCGCTGAAGTTGGTTCAACAGGACGTAGCACTGGTCCCCATTTACATTTTGAAATTCAACCAGATGGTCGAACTGCCGTCGATCCGATGGATTATTTACAACTTCGTCAAGTGACGCTCGATCTAGCCTCTAGTAGTTTTAAAGACTAAACATCAGAAGAGTCAGTGCAGTGCGCCGACTCTTTTGCGAATAAAAAAGCTAGTTACACCTAATTTTTTATTTATGAAAGTGCTTGTAAAGCCAGATAAAATGCAGTTATTGATTTGGCATCAAGGTTAGTATGAGCACTTTGCGATCGCAATAGCGCTTCTATCTCTTCACGACTGAGGATTACCACTTCTATCTCTTCATCTTCGTCTTGAGCAGGCGGATGTTCTAGTTTTTCTAAACCTTGAGCAAGATAAGCGTGAATAATTTCATCAGAATATCCAGGGCAAATATAAAAACCACCGAGATATTGCCATTCACTAGCGCTATAGCCAGTTTCTTCTTCAATTTCGCGTTTAATCGTCACATCATGCTCTTCACCGACTTCTAGAGTTCCCGCAGGAAATTCTAATAAATAACGTTGAATCGCAAATCGGTATTGCTTGACTAAAACAAATTTACCATCGGCAGTAACAGGCACAGCAAGCCCCGCTCCTGGATGTTTGATGTATGAATATTCACCGATGACTCTATTTGGTAACTCAATGCGATCAACATGAAAAGAGAATTTGCTGCCTTGATAACTCAGGCGATTTTGCAATATTTTTGAAGGTACAAGGTCTGACATAAAAATTCTGTTAATTAATTCCAGCTCATTGTGTCACAACTCGAATTGTTTCTAAAGTGTCGTCGCTTGCTCCATTAATAACGCCGCCTGATCGCAAGATACATTGCAACATTTCTATAGCTTCTAAAGTGATTTCTTCGCCAATACAAATTAGCGCAATACCAGGAGGATAGGGACAGAGAGATTCGGCACTAATTTTCCCGATCGCTTGATCAATGGCGATGCGATCGCTGTTATCAAAGTAGGCTGCGCGAGGTGTAAGTATTTGCTTAGGAATGGCAAGTGGATGAAATTGCAGTTGTTGGCTTGGGGTTTGCGAAGGAAGTTTTTGAAAAGCGGTAAGTAAACGATCAATGTCAGATTGAGTATTGCCGAGGCTGAAGATAAAAACTAATTGGCTGAGCGTAGGCATTTCCGCAACAACATCAAGCTGGGAAGTTAACCAGCGATCAGCTTGAAAGCCTGTGATTCCGATCCCATCAACCATCACAGTGAGTCGAGTTAGATCAAGCGTAGGAACTTCTATTTGATTGACGGTTCGCAAGTTAGGAATTTGACTTAATCGAGATCGCGCTTCATTTGCTAGCCTCAAAGTTTCAGTTAATAGCTCTTTGCCATTTATCGCCATTTGTCGCCGCGCTACATCCAGCGAAATCAACAGCAATAAATTAGGGCTACTTGATCGCAATATTTGTAAAGCGCGATCAACTTGTTTTGAGTGGATGCGATCGCCTTGTAAATGTAAGATCGAAGATTGGGTTAGGCTGCCTGCAACTTTGTGAGTAGATTGCACAACCAGATCGGCTCCTGCCTGTAGCGCTGAAATTGGCAAGTCGGGATGGAATCCTAAGTGCGCTCCATGAGCAGCATCAACTAATAAGGGAACGTTGTAAGAATGAGCGATCGCTACAAGTTGCTCAATTTCACCACAGACCCCAAAATAATTAGGACTAACCAACATCACTGCTTTAGCATCAGGATGCTCTTGTAGAGACAGCTCTAGAGTTTCGGGACTTACACCCAAATCCAAATCGAATTCTGGTAGATAATCAGTTGGTAAATAAATAGGCGTGGCTCCTGTCAAAACAAGCCCCGCAATCGCTGCCTTATGACAGTTTCGCCCAATTAAAACTTTGTCGCCGTCCTTACAAGTCGCTAATAGCATAGCCTGTATGCCACAGGTAGAACCATTGGTCAGGAACCAAGCGCGATCGCTTCTATAGGCATCCGCCGCCAATATTTCAGCTTCAGCAACTGCGTCTTCAAGTTCAGGAAGTTCTGGCAAATCTAAGCGAAAGATTGTTTCGCCCATAAGTGCTGTAAATTCATGATCAATTCCCTGACCACGTTTATGCCCTGGCATATAAAACGGCGCGTGATCAATATCCAGATATCGCCGTGCCGCTTCTAATAATGGAACTGACTGCTGATTCATCAAAGTACTTGCTATCACCACTAGCTCCTCTCGCTGTGGAAGAGAGGAATAAAAGCGGACTATCCCAAATACTTCTCTAGAGCCGTTTCCACTATATCTTTCATCGAAATACCTTGCTCTTCAACAGCCTTTTTGAGCAACTCAAACGATCGCCTTGAAAGAGTAACCCGATGACGGATATCTCTACGCTTGCCTTTAGGTTCAGCTTCAGTAGTTTCTGGAACATAATCATCAGTGAACTTCAGTAAGTCTTCATTGCCTTTGCGATCGCAAAAATCACCAAAACCTTCACCTTCTGTACGTTCATTTTTGAAATAAACAAATAAAGGTTCTAAACCTTTCTCAAGGTTATCAATATGCAAACGTTGCACATAGGGCTGAGCCAAACGCGTCGAGTCAAAGTTGCCACCAAGCCAAACCTGATATTCATCTACCCCACTACCAACAAATGCAAGCTCAGCCATATAGGGACGAGCGCAACCATTTGGGCAGCCTGTCATCCGCGTCACAAAGGTTTCATTTTCTAAACCCAAACGTACTAATAACTTGCGAATCCTTGCTAATACGCTTGGTAGGACACGTTCTGCTTCAGCGATCGCGAGTCCACAAGTTGGGAAAGCAGGACAAGCCATTGAGTAACGAACTAATGTGTCGATTTTGTCTGGAGCCAGCACATGACAGCGATCAAGGATTTTTTGGATCTCGTCTTTTTCATCATCAGCGATCTCTGTAACCAGTAGATTGTGATTAGGAGTCAATACAAAATCATGCTGAAACTTCTCGCTGATTTCACGCAAAGCTGTCTTTAGTTGCAAATCTTTGCGATCGCTAACCCGACCATTCTCAATCGAGATCCCCACAAAATGTTTACCATCGCCTTGCTCGTGCCAGCCCAAATAATCCTGATATTTGAAAGGTGGTAATTCTCGCTCTGGCGCTAATGGTGTTGGGTAATAGTCAAGTAAAACTTGTTTAAACTTTTCTACACCCCATTCTTGCATTACATATTTAAATCTAGAATGACGACGATTGTAGCGATCGCCAAAATCACGTTGCAAAGCCACGATCGCCTTAATCAGATCATAGATTTTGGCAACAGGCACAAATCCAATACTGTCAGCAAGTCTCACCATTGTCGCGTCATTATTGTGAGCGCGTCCCAAACCACCACCGACATAGACATTAAAGCCTTCTAGCTCATGCTCGGCATTGGTAATCACCACTAACGACAAATCGTTTGTATATAGATCAACCGAGTTGTCACCAGAGACAGCGATCGCAATTTTAAACTTACGCGGCAGATACTGAGCACCATAGATCGGCTCAACATCACTAATATTTGTCTTCGCAGTTCCCTCACCTTGACGATTGCGTGCTTCAGTTACTTCTAGGGCTTCTGAAGATGTAACTGCCACTTCACCATCAAGCCAAATATCGTAATAAGCACCTGCTTGCGGCGCTAAAAAATCTGCAATTTTGATTGCGTAGTCATGAGCATAAATATATTCAGGCTTATTTTTAAAAGGAGCCGAAGGAGCCAGGACATTACGGTTGATATCACCGCAAGCACCCACAGTCGATCCCATATTTCGAGTAATGTCGGCAATTACTGTCTTCAGATTTTCTTTAAGAATCGCGTGAATCTGAAAACCTTGTCTAGTCGTTGCTCGCAAAGTATGGTTGCCATACTTGTCACAAAGTTTATCTAAAGCCAAATATAACTGCCAAGGAATCACCCCTCCTGGACTACGGGTACGCAGCATCATGCTGTATTGAGCTTCTTCACCCTTAATTTTCGCCTTTTCAAAATCACGATCTTTTTGTTGATAAGAACCATGAAACTTGAGGATTTGAATCCCATCCTGACTAAAAAACGAATTGCTATCAATCAGTTCTGTATCAATTGGACCTCGCAAAAAGTTACTTTTTTGCTTGAGGACTTCAACTTTTGATACTTTCACGGGACTTATCACAGTGTTCGTCATGGTTCAACTATCGAGATTTAAATTTATTCTTTATATGCCCCATCATTATAAAGCTAGAATTGATGGCTAAACGGATTATTTGATTTCGGAGATGGCCATAAGTGAGGCTCTACTGATCTAAATATCCAAGCCATCTATAAATCTATCCAGTCCGCAGTCTAAATTTAATTTAGTTATTTTTCGCTTTCTTTACCAAAGCCAGGATAAGCTTCCATTCCATGCTCAGAGATATCCAGTCCTTTTAACTCGTCTTCTGGAGAAACACGAATTCCACCTGTAAGCAAAGAAATTAAAGACCAAGCAATAAAGCTAAACACAACAGTAAAACCAGCAACACTAATAAGACCAATGAACTGACACCACAATTGATCTGTACCACCGCCAAAGAGTAGCCCCATCTTTGGTGCAGGAACGGCACTAAATTTGCCTGCTTTGCTAAACAAACCTACTGCTAGTGTCCCCCATGCGCCACAAACAAGATGAACTGATGTAGCACCTACAGGATCATCAATATGGATTGCATCGAAAATGCCAACTGCAAATACAACGATTACGCCGCCAATCGCACCAATTATTGCCGCACTAGGTAAATCAATAAATGCACAAGATGCTGTAACGCTAACTAATCCCGCTAAAATTCCGTTAATAATCATCGAAAGATCAGGCTTTCCTAAATAGAGCCATGCCAAAATCGTTGCAGCAATACCACCTGTGGAGGCTGCCATATTTGTCGTTAAAGCAATATGCGCGATCAATTTGCCATTAGCATCCATTGTCGAGCCAGAGTTAAATCCAAACCATCCCAACCACAGGATTAAACAACCTAATGTCGCTAGCCCCATATTGTGTCCTGGAATCGCTTTCATTCGATTATCTTCCGTATATTTTCCCATCCGCGGTCCTAAAATAGCCGCTCCGACAAGAGCGCTCCAACCACCCACTGTATGCACAACCGTGGAACCTGCAAAGTCATAAAAGCCCATTTTGGCAGCCCAACCACCGCCCCAGACCCAATGTCCTGAGATTGGGTAAGCAAATCCGACTAGTAAAAAACTAAAAAGCAAAAAGGCAATAAATTTAATTCGTTCGGCAACTGCTCCTGAAACGATAGTTGCGGCGGTTCCTGCAAACATTAACTGGAATAAAAACTTAGCCTCAAGGGGAATACTCGTCCAATTCAGAGCTGAAAAATCACCTTTGTAAGCATCACCGATCGCGGGACTATTATCAGCACCTGAAATAAAGAAACCTTTTAATCCGATCAAAGCATTGCCATCATCGTTGCCAAACATAAAGCCAAAGCCGAGCATCCAATAGGCAATTGTGGCGATAGCAAATACAATCAAGTTTTTAGTCAGAAGATTGACTGCATTCTTACGACGACAAAAACCCGACTCAACCAACGCAAAACCAGCATTCATAAAAAATATTAGAAATGAGGCGATCGCTACCCAAAGCGTATCTAAAGTCGCATCAAGAGTACTAATACTCTTTTGAACATCTTCAATAGTTGCAGGAGTTGGCGAAGCAGATTGCGCGATCGCGGCCTGTACCCAAAATGTACAAATAATCGCCGCTAGAGGAATACAAGCATTCCAGTTATTAAAACTTTTTAGCCTTTTCTTACGATTTGACTTATAAACCAAAATCTTAGAGTTCTCCTCTTTAAAACAATCAATAAAAAATCAGATACATCATGACGACCAGAGCCATAAGCTTAGAGCCATAATATATCTGATTTTTAAATGGCTCTTTAACGTTCGGAAGAGCTTTGGCTGGCAAATACGCCAGAACCAAAGTCACTACCGTAGCCTTCTTCCCCATGAACAGGTAAGTCAATACCTTGCTCTTCAACTGATTGAGTCACTCTCAAGTCCATAAATATTTTTAAGACTTGCAGAATAATAAATGTTACAACACCAGCAAACACATAGGTCGTAGCAACACCAGCTAACTGAATCAAAACTTGATTAGCATTTCCATCTATCAAACCAAGTTTTGTAATTGCTGCGCCGCTAGCATCTACAAGAGTAGGATTGGCAGCTTTAGTTGCGAATACACCCGTTAAAATTGCGCCGACAGTTCCACCAACACCATGCACAGAGAAAGTGTCGAGTGAGTCGTCAAACTTGAACTTAGCGCGTAAGCTCACGGCAGTAAAACAACATACTGCGGCAATTGAGCCGATCAAGAGCGCGCCAATTGGAGTGACAAAACCTGCAGCAGGTGTGATGCCAACCAGTCCAGCTAGAAATCCGCTAGCAATACCAACCGCCGTTGGTTTACCGCGCAACACCCATTCAACTAATAGCCATGTCAAACCACCAGATGAAGTTGCGACCGTAGTAGCTACAAATGCAACCGCAGCGATCGGACCAGCACTAAGAGCGCTACCTGCGTTAAATCCAAACCATCCAAACCATAACAATCCAATTCCCAAGAGTACATAGGGAACGTTATGGGGCGTATGAGGTCTAGTCGAGAAGTCTTTGCGAGAGCCAACCATAAACACGGCTACAACTGCAGCAACGCCTGAACTAATATGCACAACCGTGCCACCAGCAAAATCTAATGCACCCATTTCACCTAAAAATCCACGTCCCCACACCATATGTGCAAGTGGTGAATAGACAAAGGTAGACCAGAGGAGAATAAACCAAAAATAAGCTTTGAAGCTCATTCGTTCAACGATCGCACCAGAAATCAACGCTGGTGTAATGATCGCGAACATCATTTGGTACACCATGTACACAGCATGAGGGATAGTACCTGCATAGCCTACAGGATCGACATCATCAAACTTGACACCATTAAGAAAAGCCCAATCAAGTCCGCCAACAAATTTGCCCACCCCTGTAGCGTATGCGGGTGCTTTGATCGCTGTGTCAACGTCAAAAGCAAGGCTATAACCCCATAAAACCCAAGTCACACCGACAACAGCCATGAGCAATAAGCTCATCATCATCGTGTTAAGTACATTACGGGTTCGCACTAAGCCACCGTAGAAAAATGCTAGCCCAGGAGTCATCAGTAATACAAGCGCAGAAGCAATCAACATAAATCCTGTATCACCAGAATTAATTGGCGAGGGCGCAGGGGTTGCTGGAGCTGTTGTAGACGTAGATCCAGCACTAGGAGAAGCACTTGGTGACGCAGTAGTTGAAGGGCTTGACGTAGCACTAGGAGAAGCAGTAGCCATGGAGCTAGCTGTCGGAGAAGGAGAGGTGGTTGCTTGCGCCCAAGTTTGACCTGTAAAAGGAAAACTCACCAACCACACCACTAGCAACGCACTCAATAGAAATTTTTTGATCACAGACTCAATCCTTTCACAAAGTTTTCTTGTCATCACAGTAAGGCGACATAAATTCCATAAGGCATCATTTAAAATAATGTTTCATTACTGAAAAATCAAAGAATTGATGGCACCTAGGCACTCATTTTTGTAGTGACCATAGAGAAATTATTCAAGATTGATTTCATCAACTTATCCGTCATTGATTTGTATTAGAAGTTACATTCGCATTTTAGAAGATACAAAATCTAGTAATTGCTATATAAAATGAGGACATAAATTTTAAACCCAGATGGAGGAAGCTTTACTAAAAAAAGTTTTTACTTTCTGAAAGCAAAATATTTCTGAAACATCCTTTTGCTAATTTGATCACACGCTCAAATACTCTTGTGCTAAGGTTGGTGTACTTAGAAATCTCGCATCCCTCACTCACATAACCTCTCAGGAAGTTGACATGGCAAAAGGCGGACTTGTACTTGGTACAACAGCAGCATTGGCGGCGGCTGTCGCAGTTGTTGGTTTTCAGCTAGCAAATCCTAGCATCGCCGCATTTCGGGATAGTCCCAAAGAGATAGTTGACGAAGCTTGGCAGCTTATTAATCGAGAATATGTCGATGGCTCTTTTAATAAAGTAGATTGGAGACAAGTCAGACGACAGTATGTCGAAAACCGTGACTACGCATCTAAGGCTGAAGCTTATCGCTCAGTTCGAGAAATGTTGAAGTTGCTTGACGATCCCTATACTCGCTTTATGGATCCTGAACAATTCAAGAGTATGCAGATTGATACTTCTGGCGCACTTACAGGGGTTGGCATTCAGCTGGGGATGGATGATGCCACGAAATTATTGACAGTGGTTGCTCCAATTGAAGACTCACCTGCATCTCGTGCGGGCTTGTTGACCAAAGATATTATTACTTCGATCGCCAGTAAGTCCACCGAAGGCATGGATATTAACCAAGCGGTAGCTCTAATTCGTGGACCAGAGGGGACAAAAGTTAAGCTGGGAATCAAGCGTGGCGATCGCCAGTTTGACATTGAGCTAGAACGGGCTAAGATTGAGATCCATCCAGTCAAGGCGGAACTTCGCGATACAAATATCGGTAAAGTTGGCTATATCAGCCTGCGGCAGTTTAATGCTAATGCGGCAAGCGATATGCGTAAAGCTATTCAAGATCATGTCAGCAAAGGCGCGGTTGGCTTTGTATTAGATTTGCGCTCTAACCCTGGTGGGTTGCTATATTCCAGTGCAGAAATTGCCAGAATGTGGCTCGATAACGCCACCATTGTTTCAACGATTGATCGTAAAGGCGAAAACGAACGTTTAACTGCTAATCGTCAAGCTCTCACCAATAAACCTCTTGTGGTTTTGGTGGACGGTGGCTCAGCTAGTGCTAGTGAAATCTTGTCTGGGGCATTGCAAGATAACAAACGGGCTGTAATCGTCGGAACTAAGACTTTTGGCAAAGGGCTAGTACAGTCAGTTCATTCCTTGAGTGATGGCTCAGGTATGGCCGTAACAATCGCGAAGTACTACACCCCAAGTGGTCGCGATATCAATCATTTGGGTATTATTCCTGATCGTGTAGTTGAGTTAAGTAAGGAAGACCTCGAAAGGCTTAATAAAAATCGTGATTTAGTTGGTACGAGTTCTGATCCACAATTTGCTAAGGCGATCGACATTTTATCTGGAGATATTAAAAGGGTAAGCTCACGATAAAACCTGAGTTGAGACATAGAGTCTCTCTATATTTCTCTTGTTCTAGTAAAAAAAGGTGGACTATGTCCGCCTTTTTTATTAAGAGTCAGTATGGCGGGTTAGAACAGCTTCCATTGTGCTTTCTAAGTTTTGACCTGAAATAATGCCGCTAACCAAAGAATAAATATTACTATCTCGGCGATAAAGTGTCTGAAATCCTGTTCTCACTTTTTTGTCTCCCATCACCCAATAACGTTGCGTAATTGAGTCTGGACCAATGATCCCTTCACCTTCAACTTTGCCAAGAAAGCTATCATCGACCACATAGGTAAAGCGGCGTTCGTCCGAGTCAATTCGACCTTTGTAAGCCATAGTTAGCTCTTCGCGATCGCTGTTGGTAAAGGTCAATTTCGTGACCATCGTGAACCAAAAATCATCCCTTGACCAACCTACTAAAGTTCTCCCCTTAAACCCAATTGGCATGGAGTCTCTCTCTACCCAATTTCCCTCAAGAGTCCATTTCCCAGGTTGCACTAGAAAGGTATGTGACACAGTATTTATCGCTTAATTTATTGCCTATTATTGCTTATTTTATAGCTCTATAGCAACAAACCCCAAAGAGCAAAGGTAGTCCAAAACGCTGACACTACTTTTACAAAAGATTTATAAATTTAGTAAGCAAGGATAATATTGTAGTCAAAGTTTTAACTAACTAAGCCTGATCTCAAAGCCACAACTGCGGCTTGTACGCGATCGTCAACAGATAACTTATTCATGATGCCGCGAACATGGGTTTTGATCGTGTTAGGACTGAGATAAAGTACTTTGGCAATTTCAGGATTACTTTTACCCTCAACAATTAATTTCAGTACTTCCAATTCCCGTTGCGATAGATGGGACGTATTTTCGGGTTGTGCTGGCGGCTTAAGGTGATCCATTACTTTGCGAGCAATTTGCGGATCGAGATAGGTGGCGCCATCTTTAGCAGCGGCAAATGCTGCCAAAAGACTTTCTGTACTTTTCCCTTTCACACAATAAGCATCGGCTCCACTTGAGAGCGCTGCGATAATTTCAGTATCGTCTGTATGTGAGCTAAGCATCACGATATGAACGTTAGGCAAAGAGCTTTTGATTTTCTGTGTCGCTGAAATTCCATCTAGTCTTGGCAGCCCAATATCCATAACAATGATGTCAGGAAGCAATTCCTGTGCCATCTTTACACCGATATAACCATCTTCGGCAATGCCAATTACAGTGATATTTGGCTGTTTAGAAAGCGATTGCTCTAGCCCAAGTTGGATAAGTGGGTCATCTTCAACAATTAAGACTCTCAAAGGTGGCGATGCTGTTTCCACAGTCATAATTCTAAATTTAGTTTATTTTCATTAATTATATAGCAACGAAACCTAGAAATTAAATGGCACGTATCGCACTTTTCAACGAGCAGAACCAATAGGTTTTTGTGATTCGCTTTGAGGATGGATTACGACTTAAGTTTAAGTTCGTTGATTATGTAAAACTGCGCCGTGTTCTTACTCAAGTTACCAGCAAAGTAATTTGGGAAATGCTGCGAGACAAAACGAACTTTGAAGATATTTTAGAGCGCGTTCTTGATGAGTTTTACAATTGGGTATAAGGAAACTAAAGCTTCTCTCATTGCCCAATATCAGCAAATCGAAGATGCTGCCAAGTTGGATTTTGAGAGGATTGTGGCGATTGTAGATCGTAGCGATCGCAAAGAAATGGCAAAACATATTTTAACTTGTCAGAATCACAGTATTTTGTTCTCTCTATTAGATGGAAAAGATTACAGTGATTATATTTAGCGAGCGATTAAACCCTCTCATGAGAAACCTTTTATGGATAATGACGAAAGCTAGACACTTTCACTAAAATAGACAGCGCAAAGCTTCACTTATCGCAAATCAATTTGGAGAGGACAAAACAATGTTGATAGTTTATTTCACAATAGGATTACCTGCTTCGGGTAAATCCACATGGGCAAAGAATAAAGTAGACAAATCTCCCAACAGTATCAAGCGAGTAAATAAAGATGAACTTTGCGCGATGCTTGATAACTCTTATTTCTCCAAAGGCAACAAGAAGTTTGTTTTAAATATTCAAGATGCAATCATTAAAGAGTCTCTTGAAAATGGAAAATATGTCATTGTTGATAATACTAATCTTGCACCCAAGCATGAAGCCAGAATTAGAGAATTGATCAAAGGCTTAGCAGTATTAGAAATAGTCGATTTTCGTGATGTAGCTCTTGAGACTTGCCTTGAGCGTGACTTAAAGCGTCCTAACTCTGTCGGCGAGAAAGTAATCCGTGATATGTATGACCAATTTATCGCGCCACCTAAAACACCTAAACCAGTTCATAATCCAGATTTGCCAAATGCAGTTCTCTGCGATCTTGATGGAACGATCGCTTTAATTGGCGATCGCAGTCCTTATGATGCAGCTAAATGTGAGCAGGATATAGTAAATGAGCCAGTGCGATCAATTTTGCAAACATCAGGAAAGGCGATCGTGTTTGTGTCTGGCCGAGAGGATAAGTTCAAACCGCAAACTTTGGCATGGCTAGAAAAACACAATATCTCTTTTGATGCTCTGCATATGAGAAAGTCAGGCGATCTCCGAAAAGATAGCATTGTCAAAAAGGAAATTTATGATCAGTTTATTCTTAATAAATACAATGTTACTTTTGTCCTAGACGATCGCGATCAAGTAGTCAGGCTATGGCGCGATCTTGGCTTAACTTGTTTGCAAGTTGACTATGGCGATTTTTAAAAATGTGATAATGTTCCTATACTTTTCGCTATATATATTTGGTTTAGTAGTTATCAGCTAATCAAAGCAGTCACCAAATTATAAAATCACAGATACAAGCCAACCATTACTTCAAAAAAGTCTTTTCTGGAAAAATAATTATGCAAATTCATCGATTAGCTTTAAAAAATTTTAAATGTTTTAAAGAAGTAGATGTCTCTTTTTCAAAAATAACTTTGCTTACAGGTGAAAACAGTAGCGGTAAAAGCTCACTAATATATGGAATACTAACCCCAATTCAAAGCGTTAATTTTCATTCTACTTCTTTTCCACTATATTTATCATTAAATGGTAGTTATGTTAGCATGGGGGGCTTTACAAATGTTTCTTTTGACCACAACTTGAAACATCTGATTGGCATTGAGTTAATGATTTCAAAGTATAATTCTAATTCTATCTCAGAGGTTATTACTACAAGTTGGTATTTTGATCCTCATAGTAAATCTCCAAAATTAAATTATTTAAAAAGACTAAGAACAAATGACTCTCTAAATCAAATTGAAATCAAACAAAAAGAAGATTTATCTTATATCTTTAATTCTAGTCAGCGCTATTTAATGCCAGATGTAGTAGATTTAGAAATTCAGGATATTGACGATCTTGAAGATCATTTCTTAGGCATTATGGATGATTTATATAGCATATTTATCCTAAACTTTGATTTCAACTTTATAAGTTCATTTAGATTACAACCTGATCGTACTTATTACCAATCATTAACTAAAAATAAGGTTGATAAATTTGGTGGTGGGTATATAGATCAAATTTTAGATTGGAATGATAATCAATCAGAAGAGCTATTGGATCTAGCTTTAATTCTTAAAAATCTAAAGATTTTATATGATATAAAACCTCATAGATTGTCAGGTGGGCGATTCGAGATAAAAGTCAAGGTTAAAAGTAGAAGTAAATGGGAATCATTGGCAGATGTCGGATTTGGTATTAGTCAATTCTTACCAATTATTGTTGCTGATTTGCAATTGTCAGACAACTCAACATTAATAATGTCTCAGCCAGAAATTCATTTACATCCATCAGTTCAAGCTAACTTAGGTGACTACTTAGTTAAGCAAGTTAAAGAGAGAAATAAAAACTATATCGTTGAAACTCATAGTGAGTATTTGCTTAATAGGATAAGATTGCTAATCGTTAAAGGTGAGATTCAGCCTGAAGATGTAGCTGTTTACTATTTTGAAAACTCAATTAAAGATGGCAGCATCGCTCATCGCCTTGAATTTACTAAGAATGGACAAATCTTAAATGCTCCGAAAGGATTCTTTGAGACATATATGATTGACACAATGGATATTGCTCTTAATGCTTGATAGGTTTAAGTTTTAAAGATTTCTAATGACTAAAAAAGATATATTTATTGATAACAATATAGCTAAAAACTTCTCTAACCCTCTCGATCCTGAATACAAAAAACTAATTAAATGGCTGATAGAATTTAATTCTAATCCCAAAAAACATGACGATAACACTCATTTAGTTGTTTCCCAAAAATTGATAGCTGAATATTACAGAACAATGGGACATGCCGCATCAGGTAATAACATTGCCGTAATTATTAATCTGTTAACTCAGCAAGGTCGCTTAAATCGAATTAGTAATGAGCAGATTAAAGAATTTAAGCAAAAGTATTTTACAAACAAAGTAAAAAGACGATTAACTTCTAATGAAGAA
>JAYVVP010000340.1:0-3009 GCA_043786935.1 Pseudanabaena sp.
CGTGTTTAAGCAAGCGAGTAACCATTTGTGGCTCCATCTTATCGCCGCTCATTTTGATCGTATCAAGAGCTAGCAAAATTGCCGTTAAAGGATTTCGCAAATCGTGGGCTAGCATTCCTATTACCCGATCTTTAAAGCGAATTTGCTCTTCGATCTCAGCTTTTTCCTGTGAAATCCGAAATACATCATCAGCAAGACAGGCTATTTGATTCATGTACTCCATGTTTTGAGCAAGTTCTAGAGGATAGTTATTCCATTGATCTAGTACCTGTTGTTTCCAATTATCCCAACTGTTTTCCAATTGCTTAAGCATGTCTTTCCCCGCAATTGTCTGACGTGGTGAAGGTGATAACTTGAGCAAAGCTGGAGACATCACAACTTTAAATAGCTCAGCAAGTTGTGGCTGAGTTGCCACATTAATAACTTGCAGTTCGGAAGGACAATCGATTTCTAGCTGCAAAAATGCTTCTACCTCTTTGACTAAAGCCTTTGCTTTGGGACGATTGTCAATAAATAGTAGAAGTTGCAGGGTTGATTCGGGTACTGTTGGAGTAGTCCTCATTGACTTTCGGACTCGTAACTAATTGTAATATATTCTTAATAATTATATTATTGTAATTATGAAATTACCTCAACAGCGATGGCAGATTTTCTTACCTAAGACAGATTTGTCAGAAATGATCGCTGATGCTACAGGACTTTCACCGATAATTGCTCAGGTTTTACTCAATCGCGGTTTTGATACACCTAAAGCAGTTCAAGCTTTTCTCGATCCTGAACTAGAGTCTTTGCCAGATCCTAAACAAGAATTTCCTGATTTAATTACGAGTATTGACCGCATTGAGAAAGCAATTAAAGCAGGCGATCGCATTACGATCTGTGGTGATTACGATGTTGATGGCATGACCAGCACGGCTTTGTTAATTCGCACGCTACGATTATTGGGGGCAATTGTCGAATATGAAATTCCTAGTCGGATGACGGAGGGCTATGGGATTAATGAGCGCATTGTTCGAGATTGTCATAATCGCAATGTCAAATTAATTATTACTGTTGACAATGGGATTACGGCTTACGATGCGATCGCTCTTGCGGAATCGTTAAATATTTCGGTAATTGTCACCGATCATCATGAAGTACCTGAAGATCTAAGCAAAATTCCCCCTGCTACAGCAATCCTCAATCCCAAATATCAAGTTAGTCCCACTTCTCCTTATGCAGCGATCGCGGGGGTTGGTGTTGCTTATGTCTTGGCACTAGAACTAAGCGATCGCTTTGGCAAGCGTGCTGAGTTAGAAAATCCTCTGCTTGAACTGTTTACTCTTGGCACGATCGCCGATCTTGCTTTATTAACAGGTATCAACCGCCGTCTGGTCAAAAAAGGTTTGCGGTTACTTTCACAATCTAAAGTAATGGGCATCATTGCCCTGATTAACGAAACAGGAATCGCTAAAGATAAACAAACTGGAATGAAGCCTGAAGCGATCGGGTTTGGACTGGGCCCTCGTATCAATGCGATCGGACGGATTGGTAATCCGCAAGTGATCATCGATCTATTAACCTGTGAGGAGATGGGTGAGGCGATCGCCTTGGCGCAAGAATGCGAATTAACTAACCGCGAACGTCAAGAACTTTGCAAGGATATCGAACAAGAAGCGATCGCTCATATGTCAAAAAGGAGATTAGAAGGTTTTGACATTACCCAAGAGCGAGTTTTAGTAATTGTTGATCGCGAAGTACAAGAAGATCTGCCTGTCTCTAAGCGCAAGGGCTGGCATCATGGCGTAATTGGCATTGTCGCCTCACGTTTAGTAGAACGTTATGGCGCACCAGTTTTTATTGGTAGTTATGAAGAAGCCCATACAGAAGATTTAGTCGAATCGAAGCATAAGGGTGCAACTATACGCTTTTCAGTACGGGGCATTCCTGAATTTCATGTCTTCCATTCCCTCGAATATATCGCCGCTATTCGCAACAAAGGCGGTGGTCATAAAGCGGCGGGAGGTTTCACCCTTCCTGCGGAGAATATAGAAATGTTGCGAAGTCAACTCAGAGAATTTGCCGATCGCGAAAATATTTTGCCCAGTCATATCAGACCGCTCATCAATGTTGATGTATTAGCCGATCTTAGCGATATCTCTATGACATTATTACAAACCTGCGATCGCCTCCAACCTTGTGGGCTTGGCAATCCTGATCCTGTGTTTTATAGTCAAAATGTGCGGGTGATTTCACAACAAACTCGCGGTAGAGATAAAGTTAAACATCTTTCTCTAGAACTGGATACAGGTAACGGCAAAATTAAAGCGATCGCATGGCGCTGGGGAGAATATTGTCCTGTACCAAATTATGTAGATATTGCTTATAAACTACGTGCCAATCGTTGGCAAGATACAACTTCAGTAGAATTAGAAGTAGTCGGTATTCGTGAACCAGTAGGTACGCATATGGAAAAGTTAAACAGTTCGCCCAAACACTTGCAGTTGCAATATAAATCTGCACCTCTGATTACTAAGTTTCCCCAATGGAAAAAGCTGAGCGAAGCTCCACGACCATTGCCGCGTCCGTTGCTGCTGTACGGATGCGATCGCCCTGCCGATAAGTTTAAAGGAGATGTCGATTGCGATCGCCCTAAACGAGATCGCCAGTATGAAGCGATCGTATTGTGGACTTTGCCCCCATCTTTTACACATCTACAATGGCTAATTGCCACCGCTAAACCAGATTATATCTATCTCGGTTCTCATACTCCTCAAGTTCCCTCCATTGAGCAGTTTCGCGCCCAAATTCAATCTCTCGACCTAGCTAATATTCCTATTTTCAATCTATTAGACTTTGCTCAACAATGGTGGATTTCGCCGAGTGCGATCGTTTCCGCTCTGCGCGAATTGAATTATATTTGCGACTTTCCCGACACCTTATCTCTCGAAGGAGAACTACAACGAATGCAAAAGTGGTATGAAATAGCAATTGAAAAACTTGCTACGATTCTTACTAATGAAAAATAAC
>JAYVVP010000341.1:0-8474 GCA_043786935.1 Pseudanabaena sp.
ACACTGGTATTTTTAACCAAAGTTTATCTTTTACTACTAACTTCATACGGCATATATTGCAATGCTTTTTCTTACTCATTACGCGGAACCATTGCCAGCCTGTGAGACTAGAGTTATTCTTATCAATTGGGCTAGAATCACCATATACGGCGATATCTTGTGATATTCCCAGTGTGCGATCGCGGATACCACCACGCTTATATTCTGCATGCTTAAAAAATGTTTTCGGAGAGCCAGTTTCAGGATCAAATCCCACAATGCCATTAGCATGACTGGCATAAATAGTTCCATTGTCTAGAATTAACTGGTGGCGGGCAAGCGGATGGGATGGAGGGAGTTTTTGCTCCCATAAAATTTTCCCCGAAGCAATATCAAGGGCAACTAGTTCTGAAGGAATACCCTCACCGATTTTCAACTGACTGAACTTGATCTGATTGATGACAAATAATTGCTTGTCAGTCGCTATGGGTTTAGCGATCGCTTGTAAATTAGCTGTCCATTCAGGCTGAAGGATTACTTCAGGATTATTCGCGTGGGCGACAAAATGCAAACTTAACAGTAGTAACAACGAAATCAGAAAGTATTTCCCAAAATTGATCAACTTTCGCGAATCTGGCAATTTAAATTTTGTGAGTATTAAGTTCATAACGGCGATCGCGATATTTCTCAATAACTTTCAAGATTATAATTCATACGTTAGTTTTACTTTAAATTCCTAAACAGTAGCAATTATTAGGGTTAAATCAAAATTAAACTTAACTTTACGGATATCACTGTTTTGGTAGATTTAATGTTTAGGGATTTCCTCAAATACAAGGGTGCTTATAAGTTTGAAGTAAGGGGTACTTCTGAGAGCTTTAAGTTCTTTGAAAAAACTGGGAAGATAATTGACGTTCATGCTCTTTCTATTTCAGCAAGTGCTTCTTGAAGACTAAAAGGCTTTTCATCTTTGACTTCTAGCATGGTATGGACAAGTCCTAAATTCTTGATCGCCTCGATGGTTTGACTAGCTTGCTTTCATAATGAGAATTGGTAATGACACCTACTTTTTTAATGCGTATTAATGCGTACAATATTAGATCTATTATTTAACCAAGCATTACAAGATTTCGACTCATGGAAGATAAGTTGATGTTAATGATCCCAGGACCGACACCTGTGCCTGAACAGGCTTTGTTGGCACTGGCAAAAGCTCCTATCGGACACCGTAGCGGTGATTTTAGCAAGATCATGGCAGATGTGACCGCCAAGCTTAAATGGCTACACCAAACTACTAATGATGTGTTAATTCTCACCGTCAGTGGAACGGGTGCGATGGAAGCAGGCATCATTAATTTTCTCAGCAAAGGCGATCGCGTCCTTGTTGGGGACAATGGCAAGTTTGGCGAACGTTGGGTCGAGGTCTGCCAAGCCTATGGCATAAACGCTGAAGTGATCAAAGCTGAGTGGGGAAAAGCGCTTGATCCTGAAGATTTTCGCATCAAGTTAGAAGCGGATACTAACAAAGAAATCAAAGCAGTAATCATCACTCACAGTGAAACTTCAACGGGTGTTCTCAATGATCTGGTCACGATTAATCGCCATGTTAAAGCCCATGAAAAAGCTCTGATCATTGTTGATGCAGTTACTAGTCTAGGCGCAATGAATGTGCCGATGGATGAGCTTGGCTTAGATGTAGTTGGTTCGGGTTCACAGAAAGGTTACATGATCCCTCCTGGTTTAGGATTTGTGGCAGTTAGTCCTAAGGCTTGGGAAGCTTATAAAGTTGCTGATCTACCAAGGTTCTATCTCGATTTGGGCAAAGCTCGCAAAGATGCTACTAAAAACTCAACTCCTTTTACCACTTCAGTGAATATGGTAATCGCTTTGCAGGCTTCTCTCAATATGATGCAACGCGAAGGTTTAGAGAATATCTTCGCCCGTCATTTACGTCATCGTGAAGCGACTCGCGCCGCAATGAAAGCCCTTAATTTAGGCTTGTTAGCTCCTGATGCTGCTGCTAGTGCGTCAATTACGTCGGTAGTTCCTCCTGAAGGATTGGATGCCGAAAAAATTCGCGCCGCAATTAAAAAGAAATTCGATATTGTCATGGCGGGTGGTCAAGATCACCTCAGTGGCAAAATCTTCCGCATTGGACATCTAGGCTTTGTCAGTGATCGCGATATTCTCACGGCGATCAGTGCGCTCGAAGCATCAATTTCGTCACTTGGCTATACCAACTTTACATTTGGTGCTGGTGTAAAAGCCGCGATCGAGGCGCTTAACTAGAGCGGAAAGGATAAGGGGAAATCTTTAATATTCTAGAATTAGACTTAATTACTGATGTTACGTGGAACGATTTTTCTAGATGTACGACTTTACCAGAGTTACAGGCGATCAACGCTTTAGATTCATGATATTTGCCCTCTGTAAGGTCAAGGTTGCGTAAGCCATTCAAGACTTCCACGTAACATCAGTTAATTAATTTGGCTCTGAGAAAATGTTCGTTGCGCGGATATTCTTTCAGAGCTATTTTCTTAACTAAACCTTAATTTCAACTAAACCTTAAAGAGAGTTTATCTGCACCTTATTAAGTACTTTAAAACATCCTCTCAAGATGAATATGTATTATTAAGTGTGTGTAGTTTTCATGACATTAAATTTAAGTAAGGTTGGTAGTGCAACTAGTAGCACCGCTTCCGAAATCCCCGCTTTTGATCCGATCAGCGATCGCTTGTTTGTTGTAGCCCAGAGCAAGGTTGATGTTTACACAGTTAGCTGTCCAGGCGCTCTTACTGCGGCTGGACAGCTAGTCCTCGGATTTACCCTTCCTATAGTCAAAGATGGTGTTGTTCAAGGCGATGCAAATCGGACTTTCCGTCGTCAACAATCGCCCTAATGGCTTTATTGAAGAATCAAGAACTTTAGGATTTGCGCCTGATGTAAAACTCGGTTTTGCCATTATCAAAAATGGTACGGCTGATCAGATTCTGGCAGGAGAAACGAAAGAAATTGTTTTTTCTACCACTACTAACTTTATTGCCAGTGTCACTGCAAACACTTTTAAACTTTCATTTGATGGCTTAGTAGTCGATGTAACAACCTCAAATAATGTTCGTCCTGCTGGAGTTGCGCTACAAACTGGCAAACAAGGTGAAGTAATCGATTTACGTGATCTTGTGGGCAAGGTTAATGCGAGCTTTACTGTCAATCGAGAAGCTGCATTTAACAACTTTGTTGGTTTCTATCGAGTCGCTGATGCTAACGGCGGTATTGATAACAATAATGATGGTGTTATCGATTTCACTCCAGGACAAAGTGGCTATGCTTTAGCTGCTGTTCAAAATCGGATTGCTGGTATCGACCTGTCTGTCAGTAATCAAGGGACAGCGCAATTTAATGGCAAAGAACTCACTGGTGGAAACATTTTTGCTCCATTTATCATCAGCAATGGATCGGTTGAGCAAGTCTTAAGCGGTCAAACGAGCCAAGTCTATTTCTCCTATCTAGGTGCAAACTCTAATGGAGTCGATCACATTCGCTTACTTGGTGACAATACCTTTGGCTTTGAGGATTTACCAAACGGTGGTGATTTTGACTATAACGACATGATTGTTAAAGTCAAGTTGGGCTAAAGCTAGCTTATCGCAGAGTCTATCAATTAATCAAAAAATAAAGGAGGCGCTTAGCGCCTCCTTTATTTTTGAGCGTTGCATAACAAAATATGAGTTCAAAGGTAAGCAGAAATACTCTGTCCAATTAACTTAAACTGGATTTGCGAATCATGAGATCGCCTAATCCAATCCCCACACCTGCTGCGAGTAAAGTGATTGCGGTTAGCAATATCACATCTGACATTGAGAGTACAGCCGATTTGGGAATTAGATAGCCAAAAATTGCGATCGCCCCTGATAAACCACCAAAAAAAGTTCCAACAGTCAATCCGCCTAGCGATTTGGGAACCATGGTCAGAGCAAAAGCAATCGTGCCATTGTTAACTGCGCTGACACAGGTGAGCATAAACAAAATAATTATGATGGAAGCGATCGCGCCATAACCCAAGGATAGTAAACCTAAACCAACTGTAATTCCACCCAAGCTCATTATCATCAGACGCTTATTATCGATCAACTTCGAGAGTGCGCCTGTAGCTAAGGCTAAAAATGCCTGAGAAATCAATGCTGATCCCATTAATATTTCAAACGGTAATCCTGTAAATCCTGTAATTTCAGCCCTGAGTGTACGCGGTAAAACTTCTCCCATCAACAATCGCAAGCCTAAGCCAATCGCTGCGCCGACGAACATTACAATTGCTAAATTGCTCAAAAAAGCTTTAATCGGTAAGGCTTCGCCTTTTTCTAGTTCTGGGCTTAGATTTTTAGGAATATAAATCATGACAGTTCGCAAGCTTGCTACAGCCAGTAACAAAGTAATTGAAGCGATCGCAAAGGTTGCAGGTGCGCCTAGTCCCAAAATAAAGTTAGTTGCCAAAGGTCTAATCGAACCGACCATACCGCCGACTAGAGTTAAGACACTACCTGCAAGTGGTAGCTGAGTTGCTCCCGCAAAAATACCTAAAAGGCACAATACTGGACTGCGAAAGGTTGCCATTACGATCGCCCATAGGATCGCTAAGCTGGGCAATAACACACGCGTAACTTCATTTGCACCGCCAAAAATGAACACACATGGTAATCCAATAAATATTGCAGTTGAGGCAATTACCGCCGCTACGATGAAGGGCATTCGCGTACTAAACCATCGCTGCCAGCGATCAGATAGACTGCCAAATAATGGTTCAATGATCACCGCGATCGCACTTTCAATCACCAATAACAACGCTGCAAATTGTTGGGCTTGAGTGGTTGGGTATCCAAAAACCTGTTCAATGAACTTTGGTAAATAAATGCCATAAGCAATCCAAGTTAGTGAAATTGCTCCTTGGACTGAGGCAAGACTCCACACTTGTAGCCAACGCACTTGATTTGATGTGGCGATCGCCATAAAGCTTCCCTTGTTTTATAGCGCTTTTCGCTATGTCTAAAATCAATAACTTAGGGAGAATCACCTAGCGTAATTCTCCCTAGAATGTTTATTTTTGCACCATACATCCTTGCATGGAAACTTTGCCATCGGGCATCGTAGCACGACAAAGATTCGCTTGGCTGAGATTAACATTAGTCATGATCGCATTGGTAAGGTCAGCACGATAAAGATCAGCACCGCTAAGATTAGCGCCCGTCAAATCAGCACCATAGAGGCTAGCATTACGCAAAGATGAATTGCTGAGATTAGCGCGGTTGAGCTTGGCATAGACCAACTCAGTATCGATCAGATTAGCGTTTTGTAGATTTGCTTCGGTCAGATCAATATATTTCCAGCGACTATTTCTTGCATTTGTCCCAGACAGATTTGCTTGGATCAAATCACCATTAATCAAAAAAGTATTCCGCAGATCGGTATTGCTAAGATCAGCGCCACGAAAATCAGCATAATACATAGTGCTAAAAGCTAAAGTTGCACCAGATAAAGCACTCTGACGCAAGTCGGCAACATCAAGAAATGACTCGCGCAAATTTGCCCCCTTCGCTTGAATCCCCCTTAGTTCACAGCGTTGACAAGTACGATTTTCCAATAGCAACTTGAAATGTTCGGCATTTTGCGCTTGGACGCTCGATGTCATACCAATTGTCATGACGCTAGCGATTAAGGAGCTAGCGACCGCAGTAGTGAAAGCTATTGACTTCATAAGAAAGTACCTAAATTTAACAATCCCTTACTAATTGTTATCACAACAACTCCTTTAGCAACACAGCAAAATGTACAAAATCAAAAAGTATTTAAAAGTGCTTGGCTCTGCTAATACTTTCTCGCTGATAGTCTGATGTTTTTGTATAATAGTAATGTTTTGTTGATTTTCGTGATGGATCGCCCTGAATGTTCGAGCAGTTTATAGATACGAATTTTTCCTCCTTTCGGGTCGAAGTTATCCCAACTTTGGTGGTGCTGATTCTGTTAGAGGCGATTCTGTCTGCTGATAATGCGATCGCTCTTGCCGCGATCGTGCGTAGTTTGCCAGATCCTAAAGAAGAAGAATGGGCGCTACGTTATGGCTTGATTGGTGCATTTGTATTGCGTATAGGACTAATCTTCACCGCAACATGGGTAATTAAATATTGGCAATTTGAGTTAGCGGGATCGCTTTATCTCTTGTGGTTATCAGGCAAGTTTTTCTTGGAAAAGTATCAAAATGGACAGGATGGCGACCGTCCAGTCCGCGCCGCAAGTAAACTTTGGCAAGTGGTGGTTCTAGTCTCGCTTACTGATCTTGCATTTTCGCTCGATAGTGTGACGGCTGCGGTAGCGGTAGCGCAAGAAACTTGGCTAGTTTTAGTCGGTGGTGTAGTGGGGATTATTACATTGCGGTTTTTAGCAGGACTTTTTATCAAATGGTTAGAAGAATTTACAAATCTTGAGTCATCTGGTTATTTGATTGTGTTTCTGGTGGGTTTACGCCTGTTTATTAAGGTATTTTCTGATAGCTTAGTTCCGCCTGAATGGTTAATGCTTAGTTGCATTGGGCTAGTCTTTCTATGGGGATTTTCTAAACGTGAACCCTTAGAAATCTCAGATAAAGTTGAGGCGATCGCTGACCAAATCAAATAATTACCAAAATTCATCAACAGTGGGGGCAAAACGTCCCAAAATTAAAAGGCAGTAAAAAGGAAGAAATTAGCGAAATGTTTGACTATCCTGAAGACTTAAAATATACCAACTCCCACGAATACATTCGACTTGACGACGACATCGCCACTGTTGGCATTACCGCTTTTGCGATCGATCAGTTAGGCGATATTGTGTTTCTAGATTTGCCAGAGGTAGGAACCAGAGTCGAAAAAGGTCAAACTTTTGGCACAATTGAGTCAGTCAAAGCTGTTGAAGACATTTACTCACCTGTGACAGGAACTGTAATCGAAGCAAATACAGCTTTAGTTGATGAACCAGAAAATATTATTCAAGATCCTTACGGTATATCGTGGTTGCTCAAAGTTAGTCTTGAAAATATCAGTGAACTCAGCGATACCATGTCTGCGAGTGAATACCGCGATCAAGTGGAAGGTAATTAGTTAAATTTAAAATAAATTTAAAAAAGCCTTGCTTAGTAGGGCTTTTTTAGCCGTCACTTGCTTATACGCGTTTTTTTTCTATTACCTTAAACCTCATTAACTAAGTATTTTTACTCAATTCCTAATTGAGAGGCTCTCCTTGGACAACCTATTAGACCAGAAATTTGTTTAATTAATTGGGCGCAAAGAAATTGTTAGAGCGATCGCATTCCAATGGTGTAAGGCTTTACTGCAATAGGCATTCACTGCTAGACTAGCAAAAGAAAAATTTAACGATTAGCACAATTACTGAATCGATGCCCCCAGAAACCATAGCCACTGTTTCGACTTCTGCACCCAATATTTCTACAGCCGAAGCTCTAACCATTTATGAAGACATGGTATTGGGGCGTACTTTTGAGGATAAGTGCGCTGAGATGTATTATCGCGGCAAAATGTTCGGGTTTGTGCATTTGTATAACGGTCAAGAAGCAGTTGCGAGTGGCGTGATTAAGTCTATGCGCCCTGATGACTATGTGTGCAGCACTTACCGCGACCACGTTCATGCTCTGAGCGCAGGAGTCACTGCAAATGAAGTGATGGCGGAGTTGTTTGGCAAAGAGACAGGATGCAGCAAAGGTCGTGGCGGCTCAATGCATATCTTTTCTGCCAAGAATAACTTTTTGGGTGGATATGCCTTCGTTGCCGAAGGTATTCCTGTCGCATCTGGTGCAGCATTTCAGTCAAAATATCGACGCGAAGTGATGGGCGATCCTAATGCTGACCAAGTTACAGCTTGCTTTTTTGGTGATGGAGCTAGTAACAATGGGCAGTTTTTTGAAACACTAAATATGGCGGCTTTATGGAAGTTACCGCTTATTTTTGTGATCGAGAACAATGATTGGGCGATCGGAATGAAGCATCATCGTGCTACTTCTGACGTGCGAATTCATAAGAAAGCAGAAGCTTTTGGAATGCCTGGTTTTGAAGTTGATGGTATGGATGTATTGGCAGTTCGCGATCGCGCTCAGGAGGCAGTCCGTCGTGGTCGTGCTGGCGAGGGTCCTACGGTTTTAGAATGTATGACTTATCGCTTTAGAGGTCACTCTCTTGCTGATCCTGATGAGCTACGCAGCAAAGAAGATAAAGATAAGTGGTTTGGGCGCGATCCCATCAAGATATTTGCTAGTCGCCTTCTGGAACATAGTTTAGTAACTGAAAGCCAATTAAAAGAGATTGACAAGAAGATTCGCGATGTAGTTGAGGAATGTGTGCGTTTTGCCGAAACTTCCCCTGAACCTGATCCTAAGGATTTGTTCCGCTATCAATTTGCTGAAGACGAATAAGAAAGGTGGAGCGTTAAACGCTCCTTTTTTATTGTGTACGTTA
>JAYVVP010000342.1:0-3000 GCA_043786935.1 Pseudanabaena sp.
AATAATGTCTACACTTCCAAGTATTGCCATGATGTCAGCAAGCTTCATGCCTCGTACCAATTCAGGCAAAATTTGTAAATTAATAAATCCTGGTGGACGAACTTTGAAACGCCAAGGGAAAACGCTATCTTCACCGATGATATATACACCTAGCTCACCTTTTGGTGCTTCAACACGAACATAGTGCTCGCCCGCAGCAACTTTAAATGTGGGTGATGGCTTTTTACTAATAAACTGATAGTCCATCGAAGTCCATTCACTCTTTGGACCTGCCAGAACTCTCTGTGCTTCAAGGTTTTCAAAGGAGCCGCCAGGGATTTGCTTGAGACATTGCAGCAACATTTTCGTGGATTCACGCATTTCGCGCACTCGCACTAAGTAACGAGCAAGGCAATCGCCGCCACTGTCCCACTGCACATCCCAATCAAGTTCATCGTAGAGTTCGTAATGATCGACTTTACGCAAATCGAGTTTTACGCCTGAACCACGCAGCATTGGTCCTGACAAGCCCCAATTAATCGCTTCATCGCGACCAATTGTACCTAGCCCTTCAACTCGCTTGCGAAAAATGGGATTATTGGTGATTAACTTTTCATATTCATCAATGACAGGCGTGAAGTAATTGCAAAAGTCTTCACATTTCTCGATCCAGCCGTAGGGTAGATCAGCAGCAACTCCCCCGATGCGGAAATAGTTGTGCATCATCCGCATCCCTGTAGCAGCCTCAAACAGGTCATAGATCATTTCTCGTTCGCGGAAGACGTAGAAAAATGGAGTTTGGGCACCGATGTCGGCGACAAATGTGCCGAGCCACAATAGGTGAGAGGCAATGCGGCTAAGTTCTAGCATGATCATGCGAATGTAGCTGGCTCGTCTGGGGACAGGCACGTTGGCTAACTTTTCAGGTGCATTGACGGTGATCGCCTCAGTGAACATGGTCGCGAGATAATCCCACCTTGTCACATAGGGCAAGTATTGAATGATCGTACGATTTTCGGCGATTTTTTCCATACCTCGATGCAAATACCCTAAAACAGGTTCGCAATCGACTACGTTTTCGCCATCTAGCGTGACAATAAGTCTGAGAACGCCGTGCATGGATGGGTGGTGAGGCCCCATATTTATGACCATACGTTCGGCTTTGGTTTCAATCATCACCATGATTTGCGATCGCCTCTTTACTCTGTAAACTGTTGCTTTAGCTAGTGGTGGCTAGACATTTAGGATCTGTTGAGCCAAGCGCGACAAATCCCAAATCCTTGCTATTTTAAGTCACTGGTTGAGCGATTGCTCTAGCAAATGACTCTGTTGGTTATGTGAATTAAGTAGATATACCTTGATATCTATCAGTATATCGTCATGTTGAGGCTTGAGTTTGTGATAAAAACTAGCAAATCGGTAATTTTAGCAATGTATTATCTTATGGTAATCATAGATTTTAGATTAGTAATTATCAATAAATCATTTGATAATTACTATGATTGTTTGTATGAGTTAGATATGTGGAGATAACGTGCCTGTTTATCAAAAGCAAAAATAATGCGATCGCCCCAGCAATCAAATCACCAACCAGCGATCGCCTATTCACCAAAAATTAAAGTCATGCGATCGCACTATTATTTAAGCTGATTTTAGGTGAGTAACTGGAATTTGCTCAGTTCTGTAAGGAGAGCTTTTTCCAGTTGCGATGGCATGGACAGCATGAAGAATATCGGCTGAATATTAGACCTCTTGCAGAACCGAAAATATGTTAAGTTGATGAGCTTTGAATTTTTGCAATAGTCCTGAAATTAAGCGATGAAATACGAAGCAAGCCAAAATCTATCAACCCCAGAATTTAAACGTTTATTTGGAGTAAAAAGAGAAACATTTGCGCAAATGACGGAACTAATGCAACAAGCAGCGCAAAGCAAAGGAAAAGGAGGTGTGAAAGCCAAACTAAGACTCGAAGATCAAATCTTGGTTACTTTGCAGTATTGGCGTGAATATCGCACCTATTTTCATATTACTAACGATTGGGAGGTATCAGAATCAACGATCTGCCGCACCATCAAAAAAGTAGAAAATATCTTAATTAAATCAGAGAAGTTTCGGCTAGCAGGAAAAAAGTCATTGTGGCAGGAGCAGCCTCCAGCCCTAATTGCAATTGATGTAACTGAGACAAAGGTTGAACGCCCCAAACATCACCAGAAACATTTTTATAGCGGTAAGAAAAAGCATCATGCTCTCAAAGCCCAATTGGTGGTTGATCTGACTAATCTCAAGATTATTTGTACCGCTTACAGTAACGGCAAGTAGCACGATTTCTCGTTGTTTAAAGCCAGTGGAGTTCATTTTCACGAACAGACAAAAGGTTTGGCGGATAAGGGGTATCAAGGCTTACAAAAGTTGCATCCTAACTCGCTAATTCCTATCAAAAAGCCCAAAAATGGCTCTTTATCTAGGGAAGATAAGCGGTTTAATCGCTAACTTGCGCGTCAACGTGTTGCTATTGAGCATGTTAGTCGCCGTCTGAAGATTTTTAAAATTCTCTCTTTGCCTTATCGTAACCGTCGTCGTCGTTTTGGCTTACGTTGTAATTTGATCGCTGCCATTTATAACTTTGAAGTCTCTCTTCCTGCTTCTAAAACTTGCTCTCAACAGTCTTAATTTCTGTTCTGCAAGAGGTCTATTGAAGACAATGGCGCTAAGTTAGTTTTCTTGCCTACCTACTCTCCTGACTTATCTCTCATTGAAATGTTTTGGTCTAAGGTTAAATCAATTCTGCGCTCGATTGCTCCTAGAATCACTGAACAGCTTCATTCTGCTATTACTGTTGCCTTCAATTCTGTCTCTACTTCTAATCTATTTGGCTGGTTTTACGAATGTGATGCTCGTATTGTGCTTATCTGAAAATCGCTATATCACCTATTACCACAACCATCAGCATCAAATGGATTATGCTCAATTCCGACAGCAACATTATCCGATTGGTTCGGGTGTCACTGAAGCGGCTTGTAA
>JAYVVP010000343.1:0-2991 GCA_043786935.1 Pseudanabaena sp.
GAGAGATTGCCTAGAGCCTGCAATTCGTTTACGGCAAATTGTACGAGATCAGCTATATCACCTTGACGATGAGTTCAAGCAAAATGGCAAAATCATTTATGCTGAAGTGAAATGAATTCATCTCAACGTATCACAAGCGATCGCCCCATCTATCTTGATTACCACGCCACCACACCCGTTGATCCGCGTGTGGCTTCAGTAGTCATGCAATATATGCTGACAGAATTTGGCAATGCCAGCAGTATTGACCATATCTATGGAGACAGAGCCGATCACCTAGTCAAACAAGCCGCCAAACAAGTCGCCGATTTAGTCGTAGCCTTACCTAGAGAAGTAATTTTTACATCTGGTGCGACCGAAAGCATTAATCTGGTTCTACAAGGATTACCTCAAAAATCACCTAGCGCTCATAAGCTGAAAATTGCTTTATTACCCATAGAACACAAAGCAGTTCTTGATACTTGTCATGCCCTAACTAAAAAGGGACTTTCCGAGATAATCTTTTTAAAAGTCGATCGCCAAGGCAAACTAGACCTCGAACATTTAGAAACAACTTGCTCTCAAGGAATAGATTTAATTTGTGTGATGGCAGCCAATAACGAGATCGGCACTATTTACCCTGTTCAAGAAATCGGGGTGATCGCGCAACAATATGACATTCCCTTTCTTTGCGATGCCACCCAATCGGTTGGCAAAATTCCCATTAACTTTCGAGACTGGGGCATTACTTATCTAACGCTTTCAGGACATAAAATGTATGCCCCTAAAGGCATCGGAGCCTTAATTTTGCGTAAAGGCTATCATCTCCAACCACTTATCTATGGTGGTGGACAGCAAAAAGGGATCAGAGCAGGAACGCTCAACGTCGCAGGAATTGCTGGTCTGGGTGAAGCTTGCCGCTTGCGTCAGCTAGAAATGTTAGAAGATGAACAAGTAATTGCAGCTAAACGCGATCGCCTGCAATCTTTGTTACTAGAGAGTATTCCTGATCTAGCGATCAATGGCGATCTCATCAACCGACTGGCGGGAAATCTACATATTTCCGTGCCAAATATTCCGAATAAAGCGATCATTTCCAGAATTCGCGATCAACTGGCGATCACCACAGGCTCGGCTTGTGCATCAGGAGTTGAGGCTGCTTCTCATGTTTTGCAAGCCATTAACCTACCCATAAACCTCATTGAAGGAGCCTTACGAATTAGCATTGGCAAATTCACAACCGATGCAGAAATTGATCGTGCAGCAGGTATCTTGATTGCAGCAGTGCATAGAACTCAACAAATTATTTTGGGTTAAGCTGCTCACAGACTGGAAAAGCAAAAATTCAAGATTCTTGAAAAATTTGGTTCAAGACTCTTGATTATATTTTTCAAGAGTCTTGACTATTGATTAAAGATTCTATATTATTGCTTTTGAACTTTCATCAAGATCAATAATGGCTATCAAGCTATCTGTCTTCAATATGAAAGGTGGAGTAGGCAAATCAACAACTGCCTATAACCTAGCGGTAGGGCTAGTTAAATTTCACCAAAAACGAGTTTTGATTATAGACATTGACTCGCAGGGAAATGCTGGAGCAGCATTAGGTATTGAAATATGGCAACTGCAAAAACAGTTAAAGGATGTTCTCCAGCGTCACGCTAAGTTGTCAGAAATTATTGTCAAAACTGATTCGGGTGTCGATGTAGCTCCTTCCAACATCCTTCTTGCCGAAGAAGAGATCCCAATTTCGGGACTGCCAGGTAGAGAGTTGTTACTGAGGAAAGCGATCGCCTCGGTCGAAGCACAATATGACTTTATCCTAATTGATTGTCCACCAAACATTGGCGTATTTACAATCAATGCACTCATGGCTGCTGAAGGTGTAATTATTCCAGTAGACATGAGCTACCTCGGTTTGCTTGGCATCAAGGGAATCGAACGCGCTCTTTCATTAATACGAGACTCTCTAGAACATCCAATTCAGATTGCTGGCGCTCTAGCGACTCGGTTTGATGGACGCAACAACCTGAGCAAAGAAGTACAGCAATCATTACATAATCACTTTGGCGATCGCATGTTTAAAGCTGTGATTCCTGAAACAGTAAAATTGCGTGAGGCCCCCAGTCATGGGCTATCTATTTTTGAATACGATGCCAACGGAACAGGAGCAAAAGCGTATAGAGAATTAGTTGATGAGGTAATGAAATGGCAGTAAAGCGATCAGCCTTAGGTAACAATCCACTGGCGCAAGGTATCTTTAGTAAGACAGAACCTGAAGAAGAATCTTTAATCAAGAATCAAGAATCAATAACCATTAATCAAGAATCATCATTCTTGATTAATGGTGAAAAAGAAAAAATTAATCTCAGACTGTCACTCGAATTAAATGACTGGCTTGATAATTTGCTGAAACAAGGTAAACGCAAACATGGGCAAAAGATTGCTAAGGAAGTATGGGTTCAAGCTGCACTCGAATTGTTTCGAGCAATGCCGATCAACTGGGAGGAAATCCAGACTGAAGAAGAACTACGTTCAACCCTCTTGAAGCTTGAATCAAGAATCAAGTTTCAAGAAAATTAACAGATTATTCTGTAATTGTGTTGTAGGTACTTTGTTCCCACAACACAATTCAATTACATTGATCGCTTCCAGTTTATTGCAAGCAAATCTTACTTTTTCGGCAAGCTGAGATAATTAGCTTCAGTAGATTCTTTATTCTAGATTGCTTGTTATATAAATCTAGAAATGACAATTTAAAGATTGAAAATAATTCATGCAATAACTACGGACTCAACCTGCACTCAAATTATTTTGAGTAATGATGATCATGAATTAGCATATATGATCCGAAGAACTTCTATATTCAAGAATATTGAAACTAGATTGGTAGTGTTTCAAACCTGTTTAAAAGCAAATAAAATCTGTAAGTCAGGAAAATAGCTGGTTTAGTTTTGCTGTTTTATCAGATTTTCTGATCCAACAAGTTTAAAACACTACCACTAGATTCTT
>JAYVVP010000344.1:0-8447 GCA_043786935.1 Pseudanabaena sp.
GTTCCCAAAAGTATGCCGCGAGGATTCAACTTGATCCACAAAAGCTGGCTAGTCAAGAGATTGGCATCGATCAAGTGCAAACGGCAATCCAGCAAGGTAACGTCAACTTGCCGACGGGTAGTCTGTCAGGCGAGCATAAAAACTTTACCGTCCAGACAAACGGACAACTTCAGGATGCCGCCGCTTATCGCAAATTGATTGTGGCGTACAAGAATGGCGCACCAATTTATCTAGAGCAGTTAGGAAGGGTAATCGATAGTGTAGAGAATAACAAAGTTGCAAGTTGGTATAACAACACTCGAGCTATTATTCTCACAATTCAACGCCAACCAGGGACAAATACTGTAGCAGTCGTCGATACGATTCAGAAATTGCTGCCAAAATTGCGGGAACAGGTTCCTAATTCTGTGCAAATTGGTGTGCTGTACGATGCCTCCCAATCAATTCGTGATTCCGTCAATGATGTGCGATTTACCTTAGTTTTAACGATTGCCTTAGTCGTTCTTGTTATCTTCCTATTTTTGCGAAATCTCTCAGCGACGATCATTCCCAGTTTGGCTCTACCCGTATCGCTGATTGGGACATTCGCAATCATGAACCAGTTAGCTTTTTCGCTGGATAACCTGTCGCTAATGGCGCTCACTCTATCCGTGGGCTTTGTTGTTGATGATGCGATCGTCATGCTGGAAAATATCGTGCGGCATATGGAAATGGGTGAACGTCCGATGCAGGCGGCGCTTAATGGTTCTAGGGAAATCGGATTTACGATTCTATCGATGACCCTCTCATTGGTCGCCGTATTTATTCCCATGCTGTTTATGAGCGAACTATTGGGACGCTTATTCCATGAATTTGCCGTGACGATCGCTGTTTCTATTCTGGTTTCGGGGTTTGTTTCACTTAGCCTGACTCCGATGTTATGCAGTCGCTTTCTGCGTCCTGTCCATCACGCTAGCCAAAGTCACTTTTACCGCGCCACAGAGGCAATATTTGATCGCTTTCTTGGTCTATACGGTCGCACTCTCAAAACTGTGATGAAATACCATCGCACGACGATGATTTTATCGTTTGTGTTGCTATTTGCCACGATTGGACTATTTGTTGCTGTTCCCAAAGGATTTATTCCGAGTGAAGATAAGGGGCAGATTGTCGGTACAACTCAAGGCGCACAGGATACATCCTTTGAAGCGCTAGTCACTCATCAACAAGCCGTCGCCGAACTCATCGCTCAAGACCCAAATGTGGAAGCGGTGAATTCAAATATTGGCGCAAGCGCTGGTGGCGGCGGCGCAACAACGGCAAGTAATTCGGGTAGTTTATTTATCCGCTTGAAACCGCGATCGCAACGTCAAGCTAGTGCAGATGAAGTTGTCCAAGAATTGCGATCGAAACTTGCTGATGTCACTGGTATTTAAGTATTTTTGCAAAATCCTCCTGCAATTCCCATCGGCACGCAGCAAACTACAGGACTTTATCAATTAGAACTGCAAAATATCGATGTGCAGCCTTTGCAAGAGTATGTACCCAAACTGGTAGAAAAGATGAAGGCTTTGTCTTTACTACAAGACGTGAATAGCGATTTGCAGATGACTTCTCAAGTCAAACTAAACATTGATCGCAGTAAGGCATCAACTCACGGAATTACGGCTCAACAAATCGAGAATGCTCTCAGAAGTGCCTATGGAGCTTATCAAGTATCAACTATTTATGGTTCGACTAACGAGTATCAAGTCATTCTCGAATTAGAACCAGAATATCAGCAGGATGTAAAGGCGCTACTATCTCTCTATATCACCTCTACATCTGGGCAAGTCGTCCCTCTGAAGACCTTTGCCACAATTTCTCAAGATGTTGCCCTATTAATGATCAATCATTCAGGAAGAATGAATGCGGCGACAATTTCTTATAACCTAGCTCCTGAAGTTTCTCTAGGTACAGCCAATCAACAGATTGAACAAATAATTCGCGATACGATTCCCGAAAATATCAGTACTAGTTTTACGGGAGCCAGTCAGGTATTCCAGAGTTCCTTGCCGAGTTTAATATTCCTACTAGCGATCGCAGTTCTGGTGATTTATCTAATTTTGGGAATTCTTTATGAGGACTTCATCCACCCAATCACAATCCTATCTGGCTTACCCTCCGCAGGTTTTGGGGCATTACTAACCCTGATCATCTTCCATGTAGAACTCAATGTTTATTCCTTTATCGGCATTATTCTGCTCGTAGGCATCGTCAAGAAAAATGGAATTATGATGGTGGACTTTGCGATCGAGGCTCAGCGTACCGAAGCCTTAAAACCTGCGACCGCGATCTATCAAGCTTGTTTAGTCCGTTTTCGTCCGATCATGATGACCACGATGGCAGCCCTGATGGGAACAATCCCGATCGCAATTGGTTTTGGTGCAGGTTCAGAATCGCGCCGACCTTTGGGTATTGCTGTAGTGGGAGGATTAATCTTTTCTCAAATCCTGACTCTATATTTAACACCCGTGTTTTATACATACATGGAAGCATGGCGAGAAAAGCTTCGAGGATTCAGTTTGCGTCAAATTTTTTCAGTATCAGCGAGTCGATAAACTAAATGAAAATCACGCTTCCCGCATTGCGTTCTAGAAATTATAGACTATTCTTTGCTGGTCAGGGAATCTCTTTAATTGGTACTTGGATGACCCAACTTTCTACAGTTTGGATCGTGTATCAATTAACGAATTCTGCTTTAATGCTTGGTTTGGTTGGATTTGCTAGTCAAATTCCTAGCTTTTTACTCGCTCCTATTGGTGGATTGATCGCTGATCGCTACAATCGTCATCGTCTGCTAGTGATTACCCAAGTATTAGCAATGAGCCAATCTTTAGCTCTGGCGATATTTACTTTAACTGGAACTATCAATATCTCGCTTCTATTGGGATTAGGTATTATCCAAGGGCTAATCAATGTTGTGGATGCTCCCGTCAGACAAACCTTTGTCAACGATATGATCGAACGTCCTGAAGATCTCATGAGCGCGATCGCTTTGAATTCTTCGATGTTTACAGGAGCTAGGTTAATTGGTCCCGCGATCGCAGGGGTAATCATTGCTCAATTTGGCGCTGGCTATTGTTTTCTGATTGACGGATTCAGTTATATTGCCGTGATTATTGGACTATTACTCATGAATCTCAAGCCTCAAGCGCCTGTTTTAAATACTATGAATCCGCTTCAACGCTTTCAAGAGGGATTTCAATACGCATTCCATTCGTTACCAATAAGATCGATTTTAATGATGATGAGCCTATTCAGCCTCATGGTAGTTTCAGGCTCAACCCTAATGCCCATATTTGCAACTCAAATATTACATGGTGATGCTCATACTTTAGGATTCTTGCTTGCAGCATCAGGTATGGGAACTTTGAGCGGCGGACTTTATATGAATACGCGATCAACTGTATTGGGATTAGGGAAAGTGGTTGCCTACGCTCCAATTCTATGCGGTATGGGATTGATTGCATTTGCTTTGTCCCCAACTATTGGGCTATCGATACCAGCGATCATGTTGGTTGGATTAGGCTCGATTTTGCATCTTTCGGGTGGCAATACCATTCTGCAAACTATCGTTAAAGATGATAAACGCGGAAGAGTAATGAGCTTTTTCACGATGTCAGTTTTAGGTGTTGCCCCCTTTGGAAGCTTGCTAGCAGGAAGTTTAGCTAATGCGATCGGCGCTCCGATGACGCTTATTCTGAATGGAAGCATTTGTGTTATCGGCGGGTTTCTATTTGTCAAGCAGTTGCCAAAGTTAAGACTTCTAGTTCGTCCTATATATCTTGAGAAAAACATCCTACCCACTGTCCCCTTATAAATTCTATCTACATTGATTCAGACCAAACATTTTCAATAATTTTATGAATCTATCTAAATTATTTATTACTCGTCCTGTCATGACAACCCTCGTGATGGTTGGTATTCTCATCTTTGGGATTATGAGCTATTTTCTGCTACCGATTAGCGCTTTACCCAATGTAGAATATCCCTTTATCAGCGTCTCGGCAAGCCTTCCAGGAGGAACACCTGAAACGATGGCATCCGCAGTTGCTGCTCCCCTCGAACGTCAGTTTACGGAAATTGCAGGGCTAAATTCCTTTAACTCCACAAGCTCCACAGGTAGCACGAATATTTCCCTCCAATTTGACTTTAGCCGTAATGTTGCCTCAGCTGCTAAAGATGTGCAAGCAGCAATCTCGGCGGCGGCAGGACAACTACCTGCGGATATGCCCAAACCTCCGACTTATCGCAAAGTTAATCCGTCGGTTTCTCCAGTTCTTTATCTCTATCTTTATTCAGAAACCCTACCGATTTCCGAAGTTGATGAAATTGCGATCGCACAACCAATCTCTGCAATCAATGGTGTGGCTCAAGTACAGGTCTATGGACAAAAGCAATATGCAGTGCGCGTCCAACTCGATCTGCGAGCAGTCGCCGCTAGAAAGATTGGATTCGATCAGATTAAAACCATAATCCAGCAAGGCAACGTCACGCTACCTACAGGCACATTGTCAGGTAAAGATAAAAGCTATCTCATTCAGGCAAACGGACAACTCAATAATGCAAATGATTATAAAGAATTAATTGTCAGCTATCACAATGGTTCTCCCGTAAGGCTAAAAGACTTGGGCGATGTGATTGATAGCATCCAAAATAATAAATTCTCGAATTTATTTAGCGATCGCAAAGTTTCTAATCAACCCTCAATTGTCTTAGCAATACAGCCGCAACCAGGGGCGAATACGGTCAAGATTGTAGATACTGTCAATGCAATGCTCCCGACATTACAAGCCCAGATTCCTAGATCGATTGAAATGGGAGTTCTATACGACCGATCCTTATCGATTCGTGCTTCGATTCAAGATGTGCAATTTACCTTAGTACTTTCGATTGCCCTTGTAATTTTGGTGATCTTTCTATTTTTGCGAGATATCCCTACCACGATAATTCCCAGCATGCCTTTACCGATCGCAATTATTGGTACTTTCGCTGTCATGTATTTGCTGGGATATTCCCTCGACAACTTGTCATTAATGGCATTGACGCTTTCTGTTGGTTTCGTTGTGGATGACGCGATCGTTGTACTCGAAAATATCGTACGTCATCGCGAAATGGGCGAATTGCCAATGTCAGCAGCGTTGAAAGGGTCACAGGAAATCAGCTTTACAATTTTGTCGATGACTCTTTCCCTAGTTGCCGTATTTATCCCGATTATCTTTATGGGCGGACTAATCGGGAAACTATTCCATGAATTTGCAATTGTAATTAGCATTGCTATTCTTGTTTCTGGATTTGTTTCCCTCAGCTTGACACCGATGCTCTGTAGTCGCTTTTTAAAATCACCGCATCATCAGCAAAATCGTTTCGCGAATTTGTTAGAAAGTGGATTTGATTATCTTCTCAAAGGTTATAAATGGACACTTAAACCAGTTTTAAAACATCGTCGCACCACAATGATCAGTTCTATCATCTTGTTATTCCTAACTTTCTATATGTTTACGCTTGTGCCCAAAGGCTTGATTCCGACGGAAGATACAGGGCAATTGATAGCAAGCACTAAAGCCGCGCAGGATATCTCCTTTGACGATATGTTAAAGCATCAACAGGAAGTTGTGGATATTATTCGTCAAGATCCGAATATTTCAGCGCTAAACTCCACGGTTGGTGCGTCAGGTCCTAACGCCTCCGTTAATAGCAGTCGAATTACGATTCGGCTCAAGCCTCGCGATCAGAGACAACTCAGTGCCGATGAGATTATTCAAAAACTGACACCCCAACTACGTCGCCTCATAGGTGTCCAAACATTTTTGCGATCACCTGCGGTAATTCCCATCGGTGGACAGCAGACTAATTCTACCTATCAATTTACGCTTCAGAGTTTGAGTTTACAGGATCTCCGCGATTCTATTCCCAAATTATTAGAAAAGGTGAAAGCTCTCCCCGGACTACGTGGTGTTGATAGCGATCTACAATTGCGAACTCCTCAAATCGAGGTACAGGTTGATCACGATAAAGCGGCATTGCTAGGAATTACGGCTGCTCAAATCGAAAAAACTCTTGGTAATGCCTATGGCTCTAGCCAAGTTTCCACAATATTTATGCCAGACAATCAGTTCTACGTGATTTTAGAACTTAAGCCAGAATTTCAACGTAATCCCACTGCCCTAGTAATGATTTATGTACGCGGTAAAAATGGTAATGAAATTCCCTTAAGTGCGATCGCTTCTATTAAACAAGGTGTAGGGCCATTAACGGTCAATCATCTCGCCCAATTACCTTCAGCAACCATTTCCTTTGATATCCAGTTAGGTACATCTCTAAGTGATGCAACAGATGCGATTAAGCAAGTAGCTAAAAAAGTTTTACCAGATACTGTTACGGCAAGTTTTCAAGGCTCAGCGCAGGTATTCAGCGATTCCTTTAACGATTTAGGTTGGTTGCTTTTGGTCTCAATTGTGGTGATTTATCTGATTTTAGGCATCCTCTATGAAGATTTTATTCATCCAATTACAATCTTGTCTGGTCTCCCTTCCGCAGGTTTTGGCGCATTGCTGACTCTATGGGTTTTTCAAGTGGAGTTAAATCTCTATTCTTTTATCGGAATTATTCTATTAGTGGGTATTGTGAAGAAGAATGGGATTATGCTGGTGGGCTTTGCGATCGCTGCTCAACGGACAGAGAATAAAAGTCCTCTTGATGCAATTTATGCCGCCTGTATCGTCCGCTTTCGCCCGATCATGATGACGACAATGGCAGCACTCATCGGTACATTACCGATCGCCCTTGGCAGCGGTGTTGGCTCCGAGGCGCGTCGTCCACTAGGTATTGCAATCGTTGGTGGCTTAGTATTCACAGATTTTAACTCTGTATCTCACACCCGTGTTTTATACCTATATGGAAGCATGGCGAAAAACTCTCAGCCAACCTGAACAGAATTTTGGTCATGCTTTTAAATATTTTGCAAAATCCTTAAAACAACACTTCGGACAATTTTAGAAAACAGAGAAAAAAATTTTGCTCTTTTAGGAAATGTACTGGCTGCTAACACATCCGACTTCTTTTTAGTGCAATTGCAAGCGATAATTGCACGAATCATCATCATACTCGTAATTTGGATACCACTAAATGCAAAACCAGAATTTCCCTCTACAATCGCTCTCACGCGCTGAAGGCGTTGCCAAAGGAAAAGCACTGCGGGATGTAGTGCCGCGATCAAGTCATGAGGAGTGGAAACCCTCTTCAGAGCGAGCGGAACCTATGGCAATGTTGGCAACATCTAACCAAGACAGATTACCAGAGTTGGTGCCACTGCGATACGGGCGAATGCTGGTATCTCCCTTTGCATTTCTGCGAGGAACAGCCAGCATTATGGCATTCGATCTGAGCAAAACGCCCAAAACTGGAATAAAAGTGCAAGCTTGCGGAGACTGCCATTTGTCCAACTTTGGTGGGTATGGCACACCAGAACGAAATCTTGTCTTCGATGTCAATGACTTTGACGAGACCTTGCTAGCCCCTTGGGAATGGGATGTGAAGCGCTTAGCTGCTAGCATTGTGGTGGCAGGGCGGTCGCTTAAATTTTCAGACAAAATCGGTCGCACGGTGGCGATCGCCGCTGTGCAATCCTACCGCGAACATATGAACGAATATGCCAAAATGACCGCGATGGAGGTTTGGTACGATCGGATTGGAGTTGAATTGCTACTTGCGTTTACTGATCATGCCAAAGAACTCAAGAAACTGAAAAGTGAAGTAATAAAAGCACAGGCATTAACGCCCGTAGTGGAACTAAACAAATTGACCGAAATAGTGCAGGGACAACGCCGTTTTATCAGCAATCCGCCCTTAGTATCGCATCTAATACCTAAAGATCCGCTAGCAGCAGAGATGTTATCGGTGTTTCATAAATATCGGAAAACTTTACGAGAAGATATCCGCATTTTACTAGACCATTATCGCGTTGTTGATGTCGCGATGAAGGTAGTGGGAGTTGGCAGTGTTGGCACGCGCTGTGGAATTGCTCTACTGGTGTCGGGGGATAATGATGACCCTTTATTCCTACAAATTAAGGAAGCTCGCAGTTCTGTACTGGAAACTTATGCAGGCAAAAGTGGTTACGATAACCACGCTCAAAGGGTAGTGGCAGGACAGCATCTGATGCAAGCCTCAACCGATATCTTTCTTGGCTGGGCAAAGGGCGATCACGGGCACGATTTTTACTTGCGGCAACTTAGAGATATGAAAATTTCTGTCGAGATTGAGCACATGTCGGATATAGATTTGCAGGGGTATTCTAAATTATGTGGTTGGGCTTTGGCACGAAGCCATGCTCGATCTGGTGATCGATTTATGATTAGTGGTTATCTCGGTCAAAGCGACACATTTGATCGCGCTATTGCTAATTTTGCAGTTGCCTATGCCGA
>JAYVVP010000345.1:0-8440 GCA_043786935.1 Pseudanabaena sp.
TCAGGAGTAGCAGCGATTAAAGTTTTACGATCGCCCAAAATATTTCCTAAAAGTAGAAAATAGTTAGGCTTACTAAGGTTAACTACCTTGTCGATAGAGATCTATCAAGTTTGGCAAGTGGTCAAAACCATCAACACCAATTTGAGCAATAAATTGCGATCGCTGCTGTTTTAATAAACTGAAGAAACTCTCAGTGGTCAACTTACCTTGCAAAATCACGACTAAAGATGCAGATTGCTGCCAACCTTTACTTTGACGTTGTTCGAGAAGATACATTCCCAAGCAGGCGTGATAAGTTGCAGGTTCCAGTTGATCAAGTTGATAGAAAGCTTCACCGAGATAGGCATGACTAAGCGCTTGTAAATCACGATCGCCGATCTGTTGAGTTAAAGCTAATCCTTTTGCTAGAGCGATTTGCGCTTGACTAGGCTGCTCGATCGCGACATAGGCTGTACCAATTCCTACCCAACAAAGCGCCTGATTTTGCAGATCATTCAGCTTCTCTGACAGCTTTTGTCCTCGTTCCAAATGATTAAGGGGACTTTCTAATTCTTCAGGAGTAATGGATTCCTGTTGTCTGGCAATCATTACTTCGCTGTAGCCCAAATTGGCAAGCGCATTCGCTTCTCCTTGACGATCGCCATTTTGCCTTGCTAAAATTAACGCTCTCTGAGCTTGAGATTCACTCAGGCTAAAATCTTTTTGAATCAAGCTAATTCGACTGAGATGATTGAGATTGGCAATTTCACATCGTTGATCGCCTACTTCACGAGCGAGATTTAGTGCTTCTTGATGAAGTGCGATCGCCTGATTATGATGTCCCATCCAAGCTTGAGAATAGCCTAAAACTGTGAGAATTCGCGCTTTCTCTTGCGTGTTCTCTGATTCTTTAAGCGGTTGATCGAGATAGTTAATCGTCTCTCGGAAGCTATCGCCTGAAAAGGAAGCGAATACACCACCGTAGAGCGGAAAGTTCTCGCGTTGAGCAAAAGTCCGCAAAGTTTGTAAGCTAATACGGAAACATATCTTGGCTAAAGATTCGCGATCGCGCTTAGATAGGTGCTGTGAATTTTGAAAGCCACTGCTGAGTTCACCCCAGATCATTGCAAAAGCAACAAAGGTCACACCAGTCATATGCAGTCCCACTCTGGCATCATAGGGCTGTTGATCAAACCATCGTACCAATCCATTTTGTAAATACCGCAATAAGATCGCTAGTTCCACCCAAGCACTGATATCAATACTCCGTTGAGCTTGAGCAATCGCCGCCGCCGATTGATTGAGCGCTTGTCCTGCAAATAACTCGCGTGGCAGGGCGTTGGTAATTTGTTGCGCCCAACTATGCCAAGGACCACTACCTTTAGATCGGGCAAATCCCACCTGTTGTTGTGGCTCATATAGCCAACTTACGAGAGAACCTTCCAAAAGGTCAAAGGAAGCTAGTCCCCGCGTAAGCCCGATCGCAAATTGTCGCAGTGCAAATGCTTCCGAATCATCTGCTAATGTTTCAGCCGATTTTTGCAACAATTGGATGAGAAGCTGAATATGTTGACGTTCAAAAACGGGCGTATGATTTGGGTCAAGAACTTGAATTAAAGTCGATAGGCGTTCTTGAGCTTCTGCATTAACAATTTTTTGTAAACCTCTAGCACAAGTATCTTCAAGTTGATAGTTTTTTTGCCACTGTTCCCACGCATCCTTCAGGATTTTCATAGCGCGGAGTTTCTGAGTAGCTTTCGCCTGTTTCACTTCATCAGTTTGAGCAATAAAGTTCGCCTGTAGCAAATTGGCTTGTTCTTCCACAGCCCGTTCAAATATTTCCCCTGTTCCCGATTCTAAACTCTCGCTAAGAATGCGATAGACATGTTCTTTTGATAGTAGTTTGCCATTCTCTATATTGATAATTATCCGCTCAACAAAAATAAGGTAGCGATCGCGAGTTGTGAGCGGATTACTTAAAGGATCTGACATATCTATGTTTAATGTTGTCTAGAAAATCGGTAGAAGCGACTGAACTAAATCTACTTAAAAATAAATGGGGCGCAAGCACCCCATCTACCTTAGTATTTTGGAATTGAAGGATCGATTTGATCGCTCCAAGCATTGATGCCGCCCTGTACGTTGATACCATCAACTCCAGCTTGCTTCAGAATGCCTAAAGCCTTCATCGAGCGCCCACCCATTTTGCAATGAGCGATTAACTTATGTCCATTTAGCAAAGACTTGACCTTCTCTACACCATTACCATTTTCAATGTCTGGCAAAGGCACTAGCACAGTATTTGGAATTTTGCCAATCTCCCATTCATTGGGGTTACGCACATCAATGATCACATAATCCGATGCACCAGCATCAATGATCGCTTTGAGTTCTGTAACTGTGATTTCCGAGATCGCCTGTTGTGCTTCCATTTCAGTTGCCTTTTGTTGGGGAATACCACAGAACATTTCGTAATCAATCAGCTTCTCGATTACAGGACGCTCTGGGTTAGGGCGCAGCTTTAGCTCGCGAAAAGTCATCTTGAGGGCATCGTAAAGCAACAAGCGCCCACTAAGAGTATTTCCTTGTCCTAAGATAATTTTGACAGTTTCCGTTGCTTGGATTACACCAATAATTCCTGGCAAAATCCCTAAAACGCCGCCTTCAGCACAGGAAGGAACTAGTCCTGGTGGTGGTGGTTCAGGATAAAGATCGCGATAGTTGGGGCCACCTTCATAATTAAAGACAGTCGCCTGTCCTTCAAAGCGGTATATCGAGCCATAGACGTTGGGCTTGTTCAGCAATACACAAGCATCATTAACTAGATAACGAGTAGGAAAGTTATCTGTACCATCGACAACAATGTCATAGGGAGCCATTATCTCAAGAGCATTGGCTGAAGATAAATGAGTGTTGTATAGATCAATCTGACAATAAGGATTGATTTCCAAAATTCGCGCCTTTGCAGATTCGATCTTCGGTTTTCCGATCCAGCTAGTGCTATGGATGACTTGTCGCTGCAGGTTGGATGTGTCTACTACATCGAAGTCCACAAGGCCTATGCGTCCAATACCTGCGGCAGCAAGATATAACAACAAGGGCGCACCGAGCCCACCTGTACCGATGCACAGTACGCTGGCAGCTTTGAGGCGCTTTTGTCCTTCTACCCCCACTTCTGGCAAAATCAGGTGACGCGAGTAGCGCTCGTAGTCATCTTGAGTGAGTTGAATTGTATTTGGGTCTGGGTTGAGCATGATTAAATGAATCGCACTTTTGAGTCGCGCTTTTGAATGGCACGTTATTCGTAAAAACGATCATTATAAGTAATGATCGTTTTTGCTGATTGTTATATTTCTATTGTAGTTTCCTAGCCTACGCTTTATTAAAATGTTGTATCTTTAATTTCAATTACGATAACTAACAGCAATCCTTAATTATTGAGATTAAATTTTGTAGTTTTTAGCTTCATTAGTTTCTGAAAACTACAAAATTGGTTTTGATTACAAAAGTTGATTCAATTCCCGAAATATTATGGAGCTTATGGAAATCCCTTACATTTACTACATTCCCATCTATCCTGACGATGATAATTGCGAAACTTTAATGCACTTATTCATAGGTGAGCCAGGTTTAGATACAGAAATTTTAAACTTACTTGAAACTCTCGATAGTCGTGAGCATGAGGGTGAAGCCGTAAATTATGTCCGCGAACTGGAAGCCAAGTTTGACCTAAAGCGGATTTCAGTCAGATTTTTGCCGCGCAAACGCGATCGCGCCGTGCCAATAATGACCTAAAAAAAGTTGACCTAAGAAAGTAGAGGGCGTACAAAGCACGCTCCCTACTTTAGTTTTAGTGATATCCCCACTTCGGGTGATTTCTGTAAAGTTGAGCTAGCTTGTAAAATTAGGTTAGTTAATAAGTTAACCAGAGCATTAAAATGGCGTTTTTTGATTCTGAGATTGTTCAATATGAAGCTCGTAATTTGTTTCAAGATTACCAAGCTCTAACTCAGCTAGGCGGTAGTTACGGCAAGTTTGATCGCGAAGGTAAGATTCTTTTTATCGAAAAGATGGAAGAAATGATGGATCGTTATAAAATTTTTATGAAGCGCTTTGAATTATCAGATGACTTTATGGCGCAGATGACTCTAAAGCAACTGGAAAATCAATTGGGTAATTTTGGTATCACTCCTCAACAAATGTTTGAGCAAATGAATATGACTTTAGAAAAGATGAAATCTGAATTAGGAAACCACGTCTAGTTAGAGACACTAGCTTTGTACAGCCCCCCTGCATCTAGAATTTGGGACGAGCAAGCACAATTACTCCGCGCACAGAAATATGACTGATTGCGAGTGTGGCGATCGCTTCGCGGATGGTTGCACCAGTTGTGTAAATATCATCAAATAGAATCACAGATTGTGTGTTTGAGGCTCGTAAATTAGGGGGAAGTTTTACTGTAAAAGCTTTAGACAGATTTTCTTCGCGCTCTTTCTTACTTTTTGTTTGCATTTGCGCTTTAGTATCTTTAACCCGTTGCAGCAGACGAGGATGGCATTGCAGCTTTGTAACCTCACAAAAACGACGGGCGAGAGTTTCAGCTTGATTAAATCCCCTAGATTTAAGTTTGTTTTCGTGAAGGGGAATTGGGATTACTGATATTTTTGGGATTTGATTGAATAATCGGATGTTTGGCGATCGCTTCCATGTATCGGCAATTTTTACAGCGATCGCTTCCATAATTTCAGGATGATTTTCGTATTTGCAAGCAGCGATCGCTCGTTTTAAGGCTCCGTCATAAATCCCCCAGCTATAAAGCGGAATGTCTGATGAAATAGGATCATCACTCTGCAAAAATTCTGGCGATTGACAAGCATTAATTTGGCGATCGCAATCTTTGCATAAAATGTTACTAGTAGGACGCTTGCACAGTGGACAATTTGCTTGCCAGAACGAGTCACTCACGACATTTGCTAAACGATCAAGTTTCCAGTTATTACTAATAAATTTGAGCCACTGCATGATTTTTAACTTTAGCTTCTCGATCTCGTTGTTAATCTTGAGGGCAAAGCTCAGCCAATTATAACTATTGCTAATTGAGTTAGAGCCTAAAATCCAAAAAGTAGCAGCGGCGCTACACGTCACGATTACCTTTTGAGTTTTAATTAGATTGGTATACTAATTTCATGAAAAAAATGTTTAAGTTTGTTCAAAAACTTACTTGCTTAGCAATTTATACAGGCGTATGTCTGGGATTGGCTAGCAACATACATCCTGTACTTGCTGAAGATAGCAGCTTAGGGATAGTCATGAGGCGCGGTCACTTGCGAGTGGGGATCGATGCCGCGATTGGTGGACCATATATGTTTTGGAATTCCAAAACCCAATTTTATGATGGCTTTGAGCTAGAGATCATCCAAGAAATCGCCGCAAGGTTAAATATTGAGCCACGTCCGATTAACATCCCTTGGACAACTCAACCTGAAAATTTAGCTTCTCGACAAGTCGATATATTGCTTAGCGCCCGTGAAGAGGGAGCGCTAGAATCAGGTGATAGTAAGGGCAAATTTATTGAAACCATCCCTTACTACCGTAGCGCCCAGCGATTGCTAATCAGGGCGGATGGAACTCAAATTAAATCTTTGCGTGACCTGATCGGGAAGCGGGTCGGAGTTGTGGCAAATAGCGGTGGTGCTGCGATCGCTGAAACCTATAATAAAAACAGGGGCAATGCAATTCGTCTATTTTCTTCAAGAGATCTAGATCGCATGGTGATTCAACTGCGCGAGCGCCAACTTGATGCGATGATTCTTGATGAACCAGTTGCAGTGTGGCAAGTACGGAACAATCCTAACTTTATAATTGTTGGTGAACCTTTAATTTCGATTCGCCTAGCTGCGATTATCAATAAAGATGATGTTTCGCTCAAAAAAGCAGTAGATAAGGCTTTAACTGAGATGCTTCAAGACGGTAAACTCGAACAGATACTCAAGAGGTGGAACTTGTGGGAAAGTCAGAAAACTTTAAAATCGACAAAGGACTTGCCAGCTATGGTATTAGCGATCATTACGCCGTACTAGGTCTATCAATGACAGCCGAGGCGGCGCAAATTCGCAAAAAATTTCTTAAGCTTGCCAAAATTTTGCATCCTGATGTTTTTGGAAGAACTAGCGAAGAAAAAGAGATTGCAACTAAATACTTTTCCAAGATGGTCAGTCCAGCCTATCAATTACTAAACAGCGATCGCGAGAGGGGTGAATATTTAGCAACTTTGAGAATGTTTGCTCAAAGCAAAAAACAAAAAGAAGAAATTCCTGTCTTTAGTTCTGAAATTGCTCAAAAGCTATATCGACTGCCTCATGAAATCACATATAAACAATTTGTCGAGCAAGTTGCACCTAAACAATACGAAAGCCTAGATTTAATCTTGGAACACACCGCTACTCTTAGCGAATTGAACCTCGTATATATGCTCACTCAACCCAGTCTCAGCTTTACCTCAGGCAGTAGTAATGTGACATCATCTGCTTCAGCTTCAACAACTGTTAATCAGGAGACAAGTTCGGTAAGACCGTCTACTCCTGCTGTATCGCCAGCAATCCGCAACCTAAATATGGCGGAGCTATTTATTAGCAAGAAGCAATGGACTGATGCTCTCAAAGAGCTAATTAGCGCAGAAAAGTTAGATTCTAATAATGCTAAGGTCTATGCTCTGAAAGGGCTAGTCCAGATGAATCAAAATGTGGCTGCGATCGCCAAAGCTAGCTTTCAAAGAGCGCTCAAACTCGATCCGAAGGAGCCAACCGCGCTCAAATATCTTACTCAAGTCAGTGCCCCCAAGACACCCGAAAAACCACCAGACAAAAAAGGCGGACTATTTGGGGGATGGGGTAAAAAATAGCTCATTTCCGATATAGGGAGGGAAACAAATTTTGGATTTTCGTAGATTAAAGTACTATCGTCAGAATTCGCTAATTTTAGTTGCTAGCGGCAATCTCCATCTCATCTCGGCGATCGCTGAAATTTTAACCGCAGAAAAATATAATTTCATTACCGCGTCTAATGGGGAAACGGCTTGGGAAATCATCCTGCAAAAGCAACCTGCGATCGTTCTTGCTGATTGGACAGTTCCTGATATTTCAGGCTTATTACTGTGTCATCGAGTCAAGGCAAGTCTGGAATATCCTGAATTGATATCAACCTACTTTATTTTGATCGTCGAAGTGCTCAATGAGCAACAGAGTCAAATTGGTTTAGACATAGGAGTAGATGAATTTCTGAGTAATCCTATGGATAAATCGGAGCTAAAGATAAGATTACGTACAGGGTTGCGAATAAATGCTTTGATGCAGTCTTTAACATGGACAAATCAAAGATTGTTAGCTCAAAATGACTTGCTAGATGTACTCACTCTAGCTGACCCATTAACTAAGGTTTTGAGCGCACAAGCCTTTGCGGGAATTATTCCGAAAATGATGCAGCAATTCCAAGGACTTGGTACTTACAAAAGTTACGGGTTCCTGAGTGTTCTGCTAATTAATATTGATCTGTTCAGCAAAATTACTCAGTCTTACGGAACTATAATTGGTGATGAAGCAATTAAGGCGATCGCAGGGCGGTTGACCCATAGCTGTAGTGCGAATAGTTTGATCTATCGCTATGGTTTAGATGAGTTTGCCTGTGTCACTCCTCACTTTGATGCCGAAAATTGTGAACAACTTGCGAACGATCTTCTTGCCAGTATTCGTAGTCATCCGATCGCTGTTTCTTCAGGATTGCTATTTCCTCTTACAGTTAGCATTGGTGGTGTAATTACAGTTCTAAGCTCCCAAAAAGCTGATGATATTGGCTTTGGAGAACTTGTGTCCACATCTGCGCGATCGCTCCTGCAAGCTCAACAATCGGGAGGCGATCGGGCTTATATCGAAGAAATCACAATTTAACTAAAAGGGACTCGAAGATCTTTTTTAAGGAACTCACCGTTAAAATTTCTACAAAGCTGTTTAATCTTTGTGACGCGAGGCTTTGATTTGATCGATAAAAAATTCTTCTAGAGTCTGACGGGCTAACTCGATCGCGATCGCTTTACCGCCAATACTCGCGATATAGGTGAGAAACTCTGGCAAATCTTTAGCTAGCTGACCATGCCAAGTGTCACCCTGAAAAATTAGATGTTGTAACCACGGCTGCAAATCTGCCTCGCTACATCCGTGACCGCTAACTTGATAAGATTGCTCAGTGCCAAGCAACTCGTTTAATGTTCCTATGGCAACTAATTCGCCTTTATTGAGGATGCCAATGCGATCGCAGATTAACTCTACATCCGATAAAATGTGACTATTAAAAAATACAGTTTTGCCCTGATTTTTGAGCATCAAAATAATTTCGCGCACTTGACAGCGCCCAACTGGATCAAGCCCCGACATCGGCTCATCCAGAAAAACAACTTCAGGATCATTAA
>JAYVVP010000346.1:0-8407 GCA_043786935.1 Pseudanabaena sp.
ACAGATTGCGATAGTTTTTACCTTCCACATAGTCTTGTACCAATAGCAATCTACCTTCTGATTCAAAGGTGGCGCGAAAGTCTGGCACTTGAGGATGACGAATTTGATATAACACTGACGCTTCGCGACGAAAGAGTTCCTTAGCCTTTTCGGTTACCTCTTGAGAATCTTGAGGTGGGATAAATTCTTTCAGTACACAAGTTTCATTAAAACGCTCTAGGTCTTGCGCCAAATACGTGCGCCCCATTCCTCCCTGTCCAATCGTTGAGCAGATAGCATAGCGACCTTTAAGAACAAATCCTTGTGAGAATGGGGGTTGCATAGTTAATACCTTACTGCCATCGCACTACCGCGAATCAGGTATTTCGGTCCTTCGATGTCAATTGATGTACCGACTTTGACTTTCTCATTACCAAAAACAACGCCGTCCTCAGTGACACTAGCAGTTGCTTCGAGAGTGATTGCTAAGTCAGATTGAGAAGTGGAAACAGCGCGAGGATCGTCAAAATAAACAGCTGTGCCATCGGCTTTAGCGGCAACAACTTTGGGAATAGCGATTTCGACTTTTTTGATGGTGACTTTGCCGCGTGGTTGGTTGCGAATGATGATATTGACTTTATCGCCAACTTTGACCAGATTTTGCGGATTGGCTGCACTTAAACCGCGCACATTCATCTCTACTTGAACAGTTTTATTTTCAGCAGTTAGCATTTGTGCGATCGAACTACCGCTATTGCCAGGAACGAGCAGTAAGCCGATCAGGACAATCAGAATCGTCGCGATCGCCCCGATGTCGAGAATACTAAATTTGCCAAATAACCGACCTTGTCGATCTAAGAGTGCCATGCGGATTCAATGATTGAGATAGTGCTAGCAGTACAGTATAAGTGTAAATGAAGGGCAAATGAAATTTTGCAGACGCAGAAAATTCATTCACAAATCATTTGCAAAACTTTGTTTTTTCTTTATTAATGCGTTCAATAGCTCTTCAGCAATAATTTCCGTCATGATGCTAGACATTTTGGGCAACAAAATTTCGTTAGTTAGACGCATGGAGTCAGTAAGAATTTGTGGCATCATGCTGATCGCTTTTTTGCCTGTCGAGGATTTGTAAAAACCGATAATGTCACGCAGTTCGGTTTCTGTAAAATACTTGTCATAGACAGGATAGGACACCTGCTCGATCAACTGATTAGCATCAATTTTTTTGACTACGCGATCGCGGTATTTGACAGCTAGTCCCGATACAGTCTCACTAAATTGTTTTTGAATTTCAGGGCGATCGCTATCGAGAAAAGGTGCATCTTTAAGCACAGCAGATACAAGCTTCGGCAACTCTGAACGAACCATCATGTCCATTATTTGATTAACACTTTTACCTGCTTCGGTAATTTCCAGCAGTTCTTTAATCAAAGCTCGCTTTTCTGTAGAAATGGCTTGGGTACTTGGCTTTACTAGTTGCGTTGTATTGCTAGGCTTTGGAGAAGTTTGCGCGATCGCGGCTAATCCATTAGAAAAAAGTACGCTAGTGGTCAATAAGGAAGAGATCGTAATCGTCGAAAAAATGCGGTTTAACATAGTTTGGCAGGTGGTTTAATTGATGAACAAATTTTGCAACGCAAAGCTTTTTACAAGTTATTGGCTGAGATTGTACGCGAGTTTATCCGCGATCGCTGCAACCCAATTTTCATCTTGTTTAGTATAACTACGAGGCACGTTTGCCCCTAAAACCATGACTCCTTTTTCGCCTAGAGGTTGCACGATCACACCTTGAGTATTTTCAGGCAAGTAGTCAAACTCAACTCGACCAGGATAAAGCTCCAATTTGACTAAATAAACTGGCTTCTGGGTTTTCATCACCCGTGCTGCGATCGTACCAATATTTACTTGATTGCTTTTACCCAAAATGCCCCGTCGCAAGATCGTTTGGCGATCATAATAAACCGCCACTACCTTAGTAACCGTATTGGTTAGCAAAATATGCGAAGCCCAAGCTAGTTCAGTTTTAACTGCATCAGGCAACAAGTCATCAATTTCCAGCCCTTCTTCACCAATTAAGGTCACTGCTTCAGGGATTTTTGCTTGAACTTGTTGCCATAACAAGCCAGTCAAAATTAAAACCGCACTCAACAAAACGCCAAGAGCATCAGCGCGGGATTGACTGGTCGTGAGATTTGAAGTCGCCATGCGATTGAGCAACAGAGCAAGTCCGCCTAATGTTCCCACCACAAGAGGCAAATATCGAATCATTTGAACTCCTTTATTAAAAAGCACATCAATTTGCTTGCAAACCTACCACAAATAATAATATAAAAGCCTTTGCGGGGCTTCGCCCTGCGGCCCTTGCCGTGGTGAGTTTGATCAACAATTGCTGTATGGGAAAAAAGCGGCGTGAAATGCTGCCTGTTCTCTTACTGGGATGATTACTGTGATGATGAAAGCTTTTGCTGAAGTAAAGCAACATTTGTTGCACTTAAATCAATTTGAATTTCAAGACGTTGCTTTTCGTCGCGAAAGAGGAGCATAGCCTTACCATCAGGCTGAATGAGGCTACCAAATTGCGGATCGGCGACTTGAATTTTTTGGTAAACAATTTTTGGTAGGGTGATGCGAAGTTGATAATTTTTGCCTGACGATGGCAATATATCTAGCTGTTGATTATGCAGATCAAGTTGCATATGTCCAACTGTGATATTGCGCTCATCTGGACTATTTGGTTTGTACCAATAGAGGGTTATACCTCGTAAAGTTGGTGTGTGAACAGTAAAAGTTTCGTCGAGTGCTTGTTTACCCCAGTTGATCGCTGAGCGATCCATATTTTCAGGCAATGGACGTTGTTGCCAAATAATCTCTTGACTTGCAAGGGCTGCCCACCATTGGGCGATACGAGTAAGATTTGTTTCAGTATCAGGATCGTTACTGCCAAGTGTCCAAGCAATGGTTGATTCCATTAGTTTTTGTATCCGCTTTTTTTATATCCGCTTTAGCAAGGCGTTTTAGTTCTTATGATTTTGTAATGAAAAGCTTAGCTTTCTATTACAAAATTATCAGAACTTTAGATTTTAATTACTTTAAGTTTTAATTGTCATTTGCGTAGAGAATAAAAGCATAACAGATGCTTTTGAGGAGATCTAAGAGAAATGTTTGGAATTGGTTGGCCAGAGGTAATTGTGATTTCGCTTGTGGGTGTAGCAATTTTTGGGGCAAAGCGAATCCCTGAAATTGGTCGTAGCGTCGGACAGGCGTTGCGTGGTTTTCAGGATGAAGTTAAAAGTAACAGTGAGGAAACTAAGTCCTCAAGTTCTCAAAATAAGGATGATAGCGATCGCTAACCAACAAAATTAGATTTTTAAGTAAAAGTAGTTAAGCGGCGGATAATCTCTGTATTTTGAATCTGTCTCAGAAGCTCAACGTATAGCGAGCCTTGGGCTATTAGCTGAATTAGACGATATTCGGGTAAATCTTCTAGAAAGTCTTCATCTGAAGCTAAGTTAGGCGATTCAAAATTTTGAGATTCTTTGCTAGATGGCGCTCGCACTGGTACTGAGAGATTAATCTGGAGATGTTGAGGTGGAACATTTAACAATTTGCTTGCCCATTCGATCGCCACAATACCGAGCGGAAAATCTTCACCGCGCCAATATTCTTCCAAATGCAAACTAGGGACTTGAGATGGCTCTAAGCGATAGAGATCGATATGATAGAGTGGCAGCCGACCTTCAGTATATTCATCAATTAGGGTAAAAGTTGGGCTAGCGATCGTCGAGCTGATGCCAAGAGCGTGACCAAATGCTTGCATAAAAGTAGTTTTGCCACTACCCAGATCGCCTTCTAGCAAAATAATTGTGTCTGCGCTGACAAGTTGAGCAAGTTGGGTGGCGATGAGCTGAGTCACACCAAGATTATCGGCATAAAGCTTGATCTTTACAGTCTCAGTCATAATTCAGGTAGACTTTTGTACTAGGCGAAAGTTTGCTAGCAGTTTTAATGATGAACCCAATTTTAGGATTTTTAGACTCGATGATGCTGAAAATTCTAAAATTAGTTTTGATGAAATACTGTCACAATCAATTTTTATAAAGAAAATTGCTAAAAACTGGCTCCTGCGCTCTCTGCTTAATTTTTTATATTATCGTGTTAATTTCAGTAAAGCTTTTATGGATTCGGATACTCTTCAGTCACTCGCTCATCTTGATCAAAGCGGTAATGCTCAAATGGTGGATGTGACTCATAAACCGCAAACGGTGAGACGAGCGATCGCCATGTGTGAAATATCAATGAAAACAACTACCTTGGATGCGATCCAAGCTGGCAATTTACCAAAAGGGGATGTTTTAGGTACGGCAAGACTGGCGGGAATCATGGCAGCGAAACAGACCGCAAACTTGATTCCTATGTGTCATCCGCTTACTCTAACCAGTGTCGATGTCAGGATTATCCTAGATGAAAATATCCCTGGTTATCAAATTGAGGCGGAGGTAAAAACTAAGGCTGAGACTGGCGTGGAAATGGAAGCTATGACTGCTGCTGCAATCACCGCTTTGACCATATACGATATGGCTAAGTCGCTAGAAAAGACGATGATTATCTCAAATACGCGGCTAGTCCATAAGAGTGGTGGCAAGTCGGGCGACTTCAATATACCTAGAGGCGAATATTGTGATCTCTAAAAATAAAGAGATGGTTTTCACTCTTGATTAGGCGACTTTGTGACCTGCGATCGCAATTAGCTCACGAATTTTGACCTCAGACAATTGGCTCTCAATATCTATAGATTTGCTAGCAACATCACCTGCAATAGTTGCTGTCGTATCGACAGATTGGATAGTTTTAGTAATAGTTTCAATACAGCTAGCGCAACCAATTGAAGGAACTGAAAGTTTTAAAGACATAAAAGTTTAAGCAATGTAATCTTAATCAATTATAAAACTTAAGAAGGTGCAATGTTATAGCTGCATCTTTTCAGTCTGGGATAAAATGAGATGTAGATTATCTGTAAGCCCTTTTATTTCAAGACTTTATGTCTTTCTTAATAAAGTATTTAAGCTCAGTTTATTTCCTATAAAGTAGGATTAAGCTAGTGGCAATTTTTGGAAAGCGATTTGGCGATTATGCAAGATGTCCTTGATCATATTCAATCAGGAATCTTCGTTTTGACAGTTGAGTCAAATACGAATTTACTAAGTATAAGTGACCAAAGATTTACTTTGCGATTTGCGATCGCAAATCTTGCCTTCTTACATCTTTTTATCGGAAAACATGGCACTAATCAAACTTTTAATCTAGTTGGTTTACAGCCTCATGAATGTTTACCTATAGAATTTGCCCAATTATTAAATACACATGTCAATCAATGCTTACAATCTCAGCAGAATGTTAAGTATGAAGTAAAACTTGATGACTCTACAAATAGCTCTACAAGAAGACTTTTATCAGTTTCACTTTCACTAAAAACACATATAAATGACAATTTGCAACAGATTGTTGGTACTTGTCAAGACATTACAAATATAGCGATCTCTCAACCTCAAATCAAAGATTTTAATAACACGAAGTTTAGTTATTTAGTCAGTGAAATTCCCGATGCTGTGGTGATAGTTGATCGTGAGGGAATTGTTCGCTACGCCAATCAATCTGCTGAGAACCTGTTTGGATGTAGTGCCGAAGATATTGTTAATGAAGTATTTGGAATACCTGTAGTCTCGGGGCAAAGTACAGATATTGACATTATCAATAAAGGGGGAAAGACAACTTCTGTAGAAATGCGCGTAGCTAAGGCTATTGATCAAGATCAAATAGTTTATATAGTCGCCTCTTTGCGGGATGTTTCTGAACGTAATCGGGCGAAAGCATCCCTGCAAATACGCGAACGAGCGATCGCCGCCAGCTCAAATGGGATTGTAATTACCGATGCTACCCTACCTGACAATCCAATAATTTATGTAAATCCCAGCTTTGAAAAGATTACAGGTTATAGCGAAGCGGAGTCAATTGGACGAAATTGTCGATTTTTGCAAGGTAGCGATCGTCATCAGAGCGGTATTTTAGATTTACAAAATGCACTTAAAGAAAAGCGCGAGTGTCATGCTGTTTTGCTCAACTATCGCAAAGATGGTGTGCCATTTTGGAATGATTTATATATTGCGCCAGTAGTTAATGAGTATGGGGAACTCACTAACTACATCGGCATTCAAACTGACATTACTGAAAATGCAAAATCTACTCAAAGATTGCGTGAAAGTGAAGAACGTTTGCGTACAGTACTTACCTCTATTAAAGAAGGAATTAGCTTTAGTGATGACACAGGCTATTTCGTGATTTTCAATTCGGGAATGGAAAATCTCACAGGTTATAGTATGGCTGAAGCTAACTCCAGTCCAGATTTTGCAAATTACTTATATCCTAATCGCATAGAACATGATCAAGCTTTATTGAGATTGCAGCAGCTTCAAGAAACTGGTCAGGTAACAACTGTTGAAACACATATTTGTCATCAAGATGGCACCTTTAAAGATGTTTTAGTTTCGACAAGTTTAATGACTTATAAAGGTAAGCGTATGTACTTGAGTAGTTACTATGACATTACCGAACGTAAGAAAGTAGAGATACGACTACGTTATCAAAATGAGAGAGAACGGTTACTAAATGCAATTTTATTAAAAATTCAATGTGAACTAAATCTCGATCAAATTTTAGCAATTACAGTTAAAGAAGCACAAGAATTATTGCGTATTGATCGCGTAGTTATTTATCAGTTTCAAGAAGACTGGAGTGGTAAATTTGTAGTCGAAGCAGTTAATGATTCTTCCTTATCAATTGTCGGCACAATAATTGATAATGATGATTATGCAAAACAATACCAAAACCAACCGATTTCTAGTATTAATGATGTCGAGCTTGCAGAGTTAACTCCTTGTCATAAAAATCTTTTGCAATGCTTTCAAGTCAAAGCAAATATTGTCGTTACAATTTCATTTGGTGATACATTATGGGGCTTATTAATTGCTCATCAGTGTATCGCACCTCGCCAGTGGGAAGACTTTGAAATTGATCTGTTCAGGCAATTGGCTAATCACGTAGCGATCGCTATTCAGCAAGTAGAATTATTTGAGCGCGTCCAAGATCTCAACAAAAATTTGGAGCGTGAAGTAGCTGAGCGTACTTATCAATTAGAGCAAAGTTTAAGCCAACTTAAAAGAGCATTGCTTAAAGAAAAAGAGCTAAACGAACTTAAATCACAATTTATTTCCAGAGCATCTCATGAATTTCGGACTCCACTTGCTACCATCCAAGCAGCAAGCGATTTACTGCGAAACTATGGACATAAAATGTCAGATATTAAAAAATTAGAACGTATCGATAAAATCCAACGTGAAGTTAAAGGAATGACTAACCTGTTGGAAGAAGTATTAATCATTGGTAAAACTGAATCTGGAAAACTTGAGTTACAAATAGAAGAAATTAATTTAGAAGATTTTTGTCTAGATATAATCGAACAGATTAAACTATTAGCAAGTGACAAGCATCAAGTTTTATTTAAAAACATCAATGCGCCCTCAAATATATCAATTGATAGTAAGTTCTTTAAACAAATTGTTTCTAATTTATTGTCAAATGCAATTAAATATTCTCCCAATGGTGGAGAAGTCACTCTGATAATTTCACAAACTAAAGATCTCATTCCTCAACTTTTATTAGAATTTCAAGATAAAGGAATTGGCATTCCTATAAATGATCAAGAAAAGATTTTTGAGCATTTTTATCGTGCCCATAATGTTGGTATGATTGCAGGGACTGGGCTAGGGATGGCTATTGTCAAAAACTCAATTGAGATCTTAAGCGGCACACTTAAACTTATTAGCAGTGAAAATAAGGGGACAACTATTCAAGTAACGTTACCTATCTAAATCAGTGATTAAAGAAGCAATCTTTGGGTGTGCCTCTAGTCACTGTCTACTCTAATAACTAAATAACTGTCTAAATGTGTACGATGTCCGATGCTTTGTGCCACATATCTCAAGCCTAAAATTCTGACAGAGGAACAAATGCGATTATGACCACGATTCTAATCATCGAAGATGTAGAAGCCTTACGAGAGGAGATCATGGAGTCTCTCTCCTACGAAGGTTTTGATGTAATGGGAGCAGAGAATGGAGTCGTTGGAGTACAGATTGCCAAAACCTATTTACCAGATTTAATTATTTGTGACATCGCGATGCCAGAATTAGACGGCTATGGAACCCTAGTTGCGTTGCGACAAGAATCTAAAACCTCAATGATTCCGTTTATATTTTTGACGGCTATGACCGAAAAGACGGATATGCGACAGGCTATGCAACTCGGAGCCGATGATTATCTGACTAAACCATTTACTTCTTCGGAATTGCTAAAGGCGATCGCTTCACGG
>JAYVVP010000347.1:0-8344 GCA_043786935.1 Pseudanabaena sp.
GCGCTACCAAGCTGCGCTACATCCCGTTGCATTTTTGATGCTTTTTTATCTTAGCATAATGGTCAACAAATCTTGATCAGTAGCAAAATATATCAGCAATATTCAGTTTAGAACTGATTTTATTTACCCATATTGCGTTTGAGGCGAGAAAGTTCCTCGTCCATTTCCCAACGGCGAAAAGTTTCTTCTAATTTATCGTCAGGATCACGGAAGGGAGGTGTGTAGAGACTATCCCAATTTAAAGGAGTAGTAGAACTAGAAGCTGGTTTTTCCTTAGCTGTTTTAGCGGCAGCAGCGATTTTGACTTGGACTTCCTTACGGCGTTCTTGGATTTGTCCTTGTAGAGCTTGGCTGTCGATCGCGCGTTTTTTGACAATCTCCATCTGCGCCCAGATCTGATTTCCTTGGCGGAGGAGAGCAGCTTCACGCTCTTTGGCAGGATTAGCCAGATCGGGTCTATTAAAAGATTCGGCTTTAACGGTGCGATCGTGCCAGATACGGATTTCTTCAGCAATTTCGAGAATCCGATCTTGCAGCTTTTTCTCTTCTAATTTGGAGTTAACAATTAACTTAGTTATCTCTGCTTCTTGTTGATGCAACTTATCTTCGAGGATTTGCAATTCGATTTGAGGATTATTCCGAATAAACTCCTCTAGGCGTGTCTCTAAAAAACGAGATATGTCTTCTAATAATCCCATGGGTTTTCCTTGGATAAGCTAATTTGGGTTTAAGTTAATTAATGGTTGGGTTGTACTTTGCGCGGCACAATCATCTTTAGATTTTTAATTAGAACTTTTGCCCGACAAATACTGTTTTAATTTCTTTGCCACGTTTGAGGGTGATTTCTTGCTGACTGACGCGAGATAATATCCAGCCTGCATTTCCGATTCCTCTACCTACGCCAATTGATTGCACCGAGCCATTTATGTCAAACATAGCTGTAGAGCGATCGCCTAAATCTAGTACACCAATTAATGTATATGATGGCACAGGTGCAGCAGCCTGAATAAGTGGTGGATTTTGATTTTGCCGTGCATTTGGTGCAGCGTTAGAAACATCGAGCGCATTATTTGATGTGACAGGTGGCAAGGCGAATGGTGATGGAATGTTAGTTCCATTTAAAGCAGGTGGTTGATATACAGGCACATACATGGGTTGCTGTAAAACGTTCCCAAAAGGATTGTTTGCACCAACTGGTAGGGGCATATTGCTCAATAGAGGTGCTGACATTAGCGCTATATTGCTGCCAATAGTTCCGTTTGGATTAGTAGCGATCGCGCGATTTTTATCGGTCACTTCGGCTAACATTCGCCTAATTTCTTCACCAAATGACTTACTATCAGAAATATTTTGGGAATTAACTTGCTTGACGCTAACTGATTGTTTACCAAGCCAAATTCCATGATTAATCGTCCACATTACAGATGCTATTAGGGCAGAGCTACAGGCGGCAACTAACAAAACTCGTTCTAAAAGATTAGATTTCTGAACTACTGGGACAAAATCTAGAGGGGGAACATTAGAAGGTGGTTCTGGGTTCCGCATGATATAGGGCTGAATCCAGAGCACATCTTGTTTAGAGATTGGTGGCAATGCAATATCAGCAAGGTTAAGTGTAGTAATACTAACCGTATCTTTTGATGTTGATATGTCTCGTTCGGCGGAATCAATTCTTGAAATTGCCACCATGTCTGAGCTTGAGGAGTTTACAGAGGCATAGGGTGCTGATATTCTATTTTGCTTGGCTTGTCCATTTTTTTGCTTAAGCGATCGCTGCTTTGCATAATCGACATGCAGGGTACTTTCAACATCTCCAAATAGATCATCCATCAAATGATCAACGTTGTCTGTATATGCGTCAACGTCTTCAGTTATATAAAACTGCTCTTTATTATTTGTATATTGATTATTTGTATTTTGTATCATATACCAACCCTTTTCACTTTATTATCAACACCCATTCATCAAGCCTATTTCGTCAAGCCTGTGTTGTTTAAATTGTTATCTTAGCTAAATCACAACACATTAAAGCTCTCTCGAAAAAAATAATACTGGTCAGTGATACCACAGATTGACTCTTAATGCCATAACTTTAGGGTATATTTCGCAAATCTTAAAAATAAACAGCTTAGAACACAGACTATAAATTTCGCTAACTATAAAATTCAAAAGGAGAAGCAGCACTTCAGGCTACCTCTCCTTTTAAAGATTTACAGCAATTTGCTTTCAAACCTGCCACAAATAAAAATATAAAACCAATTGCAGGGCTTCGCCCTGCGACCCTTCTTGTGGTGGGTTTGATCAACAACTGCTGTATTAAAGAAAGCACGCTCTCTACGGTCTAGATTCTTACTAAATCAGGATATATAGTCAAAACTTCATCAGTTGTGAGTGTATATTCTTCCGATTGTGGTTCCCACAGTACTTCTACAGCCAACAGATTATCTGATGGGACAGAGCCGATCGCTGAGAGTGCTGATTGCAAGTCTTCGTTTGAACGCAAAGGTGGCAATTTGCTGAGAGAGTCACCAGTAACTGCTAGCAAGAGCGTAACTACAATATATTCGCTAGGATCTTCTGACGCTAAACTACCTTCACTAGGCAATACGGCAGCAGTTCTGCCCTGCAATAATCGACCGCCAACATTGCTTAAAACCTCAGAATTAAGTTTGCTGCGTTCAGACATTACCAAGCCATTAAATTTTTGTTCGGCAAGTGCAAACTTGGTGTTTTCATTGGCGCTACTGACATATACCCAATATTCAGGATGACGCATCAAGGAAATGGCAGTTTCGCGAGTCAGAGCTGCTAAACCATCTACAGATGAAGTGTCAGACTCTAGAGCCAGATGAGTTAGCTCTTGCTGCAACGATCTTGCGGACGAGAGCAGCCCAACTTGGATCTTGGCAACAGTAACTTTGCTGTCCATGCCAGTGATGCCCGCATCATTACCACGACCTCGAAAGGCTTGGAGAATTACACCTGCGACCATCGCTATTAACAAAAAGCTAAATAGTCCGCCGCCCATGCCACCGCCGAAGAACATCGGCATAAAAAACAATCCGCCTCCGCCACCACCACCATAATAATTGTTACCACTATAACCACCAGAATTTGATGGGGCAGAACGGGTAGGGGCAGAGAATGAACTTCCACCGATTCGACCACCTGAGCGCCTAGCCAAGGCTTCATGGGCATTGCTAAATATCGCTATCGCAACTAGTGAAATTACTGCAAGCGATTTCGTCCAGATTGCAAGATTAGCTTTAACTTTTTTCATAAACTCTTGACTAAAAAACTTCATAAGGAAAAGTCACATCACTTCGAGAATTGCTATAAATGTTCTACCTTAATTCTAACTCTAGTCAAGAGCTGCTAACCAATCCATCACCTGATCGCCCAAAGATATCCCGTCAAGGCGATCAATTTCGCGTACACCTGTGGGACTAGTCACATTAACTTCAGTTAAGTATCCCCCGATTACATCAATACCGACAAATGTTAAGCCATCACGTTTGAGGGTAGGTGCTAGTTGGGTGCATATCTCCAGTTCGCGATCAGTGATATTGACTTTAACTGCACTACCACCCGCCGCCATATTGCCCCGAAATTCGCCTGACTGGGGTACACGATTGACCGCGCCAATTGGTTCGCCATTGAGCAAAATGATCCGTTTATCGCCTTTTTGAGCGTCAGGCAGATATTCTTGAACCATGACTGGAGTTTTGCCGATATTAGTACTGATTTCAATTAAGGAGTTGATATTGCGATCGCCCATTTCCAAAAATAAAATCCCTTCCCCACCTTTACCATTTAAAGGTTTCATTACCGCCTTACCTTCCGCCGCCACAAAGTCGCGAATCGTTCCTTTATCTGCGGTCACGATCGTTTTAGGAATTGCGCCTGTAAATTGCAATGCGTACATCTTTTCATTGGCGGCACGGATACCTTGCGGTGAATTAAGAACCTTAGTTTTACTCAAATCAACATAATCGAGAATATAGGTTGCATAGAGATATTCATTAGTTACAGGTGGATCAGGACGCATCCACACAAATTGCATATTCTCTAAAGGTTGGAATTTACCCTCTGCGACTTCATACCAAGGATTTGGAACTTGCCATTTGCCATCGACAAGTGGAACTGGATTGATATGAGTTGATTGAAGAAAAGCCCATGCTTTGCCATCTTTGACGCTAAGGGTATTCATGGAAGTGATAAAAACTTGATAGCCTTTTCGACAAGCCGCTTCCATCAGCGCCACGCTAGTGTCATGAGCAGGATCGAGTTTAGCGATCGGATCGATAATAAATGCGAGTTTCATTGTTTATCACAACTTCTTACTTGATTATTTTAGCCATGTCAGACTAGAAGAAATCTATAAAAAAAGCCGTCACCAATTGGTAACGGCTTTTTTGCTTTAATTAGTAATCTACCAGCTAGATTTAACTACACCTGGCAACAAGCCTTGGTGAGCCATTTCGCGCAAGACGTTACGGCATAGACCAAAATCTTTGTAATATCCACGAGGACGACCAGTCATCCAGCAACGATTGCGGTGGCGAGTGGGGTTAGCGTTACGAGGAATTTGTTGAATTTCGCGGTGTACAGCAACTTTTTGTTGTTGTGTCAGTTCAGGACTGGCAAACTTTTCTTTAAGTGCTTCGAGCTTAGCTGCATATTTTTCAGCTAACTTAGTGCGCTTTTTCTCGCGCTCGATCATGCTTTTCTTAGCCATTGCGGTTCTATCAGGTGATGTAGAGGTTAGGTAAGTCTAAAAATTTTATACAATTCGCGACAGTCACCGATCATAACTTAAAAAAGCCAATTTAAATAGCCAATTTTATAGAGAAATGGTGAAATCAGAAATTTTGAACAAGTTTGCTATTCATCAAAAGCTAAAATGTTTTGTGACTGGTTTTCAGATATTTAACGAGCTTGGGGATTTGTGCCACTTGATATCAATCGTTTACAACAAGCCTTAAGTGTTGAGGCAGAGAGGGGCTTTTCCAACTTGCAGGGAAAGCAATTTTTGTTTGCGGATTTTTTAAATGTGAGCTTGGCTGAAAGTTTGCCTGAAGACTGGGAAACGAGCGATCGCCTCCAAGCTAAAACTCTTGCTACTCAATATGCTCAATATAATGATTTGCCGATAACTCGACGGCAACATTTAGTTGCCGAGACCCGCCGACTGCTTTATGAAGTCCGTCGCCGTGAAATTGCGGAGACAAGCCCTGCTCCAAAGCAAAAGAAACCAAAAACTGAGGCGATCGCAGCAACTGAACCAAAGGCTACCAAGAAAATATTGCCTGATACTGCATTGCAAAACGTGGAGGGAGTTGGTTCGTTTTTAGCGCAAAGGTTTACGAGATTAGATTTGCATACCGTGCGCGATGTTCTCAATTACTATCCTCGCGATCACATTGACTATGCTCGTCAGATTCCTATTCGCGATCTTAAAGATGGCGATACGGTGACTGTGATCGGCACAATTACGCGGTTTGGATGCTTTACTAGTCCCAAAAATCCTAATCTTACGATTGTAGAAATCATTTTGCGCGATCGCACTGGGCAAATTAAACTCAGTCGCTTCTGGACAGGTAAACGTTATAGCAATCGTGGCTGGCAAGAATCTCAGAAAAAGCTCTATCCGCAAGGCTCTACAGTCGCCGCTTCTGGAGTAGTCAAACAAAGCAAGTTTGGATTGACCCTAGAAAATTATCAAGTAGAAGTTCTCGAACATACTCAAGATACGATTCAATCCAAAACAGTGGGGCGAGTTGTGCCAGTTTATCCGCTCACTGAAGGGATTAGCCCCGAACAGATTCGCCGACTGGTTACGCAATGCTTGCCCGCAGTTTCGCAAATTGCCGATCCCATACCTGATCGCTTTTTGAATGATTATAAAATGATGCGATTGCCCGACGCGATCGCCCAAGTTCATTATCCAGATACTAGCGAAACTCTAGAACAGGCTGTAATTAGGCTTACTTTTGACAAATATTTTTATCGCCGACTTGTGTCTCTCTATCGTCGTTATCAACAAAAAGCCATTCATTTTGTCCCTCAAAGTCAAGCGATTGCCCAACTCGAAAAACTACTTCCCTTTGAATTAACTAATGCTCAAAAGCGAGTTGTCGCTGAGATTCGCGCTGACTTGCAAGGACAAACGCCGATGAACCGTCTCGTCCAAGGCGATGTCGGATCGGGTAAAACAATTGTGGCGGTGTATGCGCTGTTAACCGCGATCGAGGCAGGCTACCAAACTGCGCTAATGGCTCCAACTGAGGTGCTTACCGAGCAGCATTATCGCAAAATCGTTGAATGGTTTATGCAGCTAAATTTGCCAGTAGAAATCTTAACTGGCTCCACTAAAACCGCAAAACGCCGCGAGACTTTACGACAGTTAGAAACAGGAGAATTGCCTTTAGTAATTGGTACTCACGCTTTAATTCAAGATGGCGTGAACTTTGCAAGACTAGGATTAGCCGTAATTGATGAACAGCATCGTTTTGGTCGCGATCAGCGATCGCGCCTTTTGCAAAAAGGAAAAGATCCCCATGTCCTGATCATGACTGCCACGCCAATTCCGCGTACTTTATATTTAACTAATTCCGAAATCGAAGTCAGCATCATTGATGAACTTCCTCCAGGGCGTAAACCGATTCAAACCGTTTTGCTGAAGCCATCTCAACGCAAAGATGCTTACGATCTGATTCGGCGCGAAATTGCCCAAGAGCGACAAATATATATTGTGCTGCCTCTGGTAGAAGAGTTAGAAAAAATGGAAGACATCAAAGCTGCTACTCAAGAACGCGAGCATTTACAAAATGTAGTTTTCCCAAACTTCCAAATCGGTTTGCTACATGGTCAAATGTCTTCGGCTGAAAAAGATGAAGCTATTAACACTTTCCGCAGAGGCGAAACGCAAATCCTTGTAGCGACAACGGTTATTGAAGTTGGTGTCGATATACCCAACGCATCGGTAATGCTAATTGAACACGCTGATCGTTTTGGTTTAGCTCAACTTCATCAATTACGAGGCCGAGTTGGACGCGGAGCCGCGCAGTCTTATTGCTTACTATTGAGCAGTTCTAAATCGCAAACGTCTCAAGAGCGTTTACAAGTTATTGAACAGTCGCAAGATGGTTTTTTTATTGCTGAGCGCGACTTCCAAATGCGTGGCAAAGGCAAAGATGAAGGCACAGAGCAATCGGGTCACGCAGGTTTCTCCATTGAGGATCGCTTGCCTGATGAAGCAGCGCGTCAAGAAATTTTTCAAATTGCCCGTGAAGCCGCCGAACGAATTATTAAAAAAGATGCAACTTTGGAGAACTTTCCATTATTAAAAGCTGAATTTGATCTTCATTATCAACGTTTGCAAGGCGGCGCAATTTTTACATAGCGATCGCATTCCCAAAATCAAATAGCAAAAATCAAATATGCAGCTTTGGCAATCCATATGCGTAAAATAATCAGACTCGAAGAAATCGACTCGACTAATAGCGAAGCTTGGCGACTAATTGATCGTCTTGAAGATCCAACAGACACGGTAATTATTGCTAAGCGCCAAACTGAAGGGAGAGGGCAACGCGGCAATAGTTGGCGATCGCCTTTAGGCGGATTATTTATGTCAGTGATTTTGCAGCCCAATATCGCCGCCGTAAATGTTCATCAAATCACTCTATGGACTGCTTGGGGAATTGCTAAGGCTTTAAACGAAACAGGCGCAAATGTAAAGCTCAAGTGGCTAAATGATTTATTAATCGATCGCCGTAAACTAGGGGGCATCCTTACGGAGACAAGAATTGAGGCTGACAAAGTTGGTTATGCAGTGGTAGGCATCGGTATTAATTGGACTAATGAGGTTCCTGATGGCGCGATCGCTCTTGGTGAATTATCTACAACTTTGTCAAGTATGGATGAACTAATCGAAGTAGTGCTTTCAGGAATTGAGCGCGGTCAGTTATGCAGCGATCGCGAGGGGATGTTCGGCATTTTGGCGGAATATTTAGAGATGCTCAGCGAGAGTCATGTCCGTAAAACGATTAATGGTCGGGAACTTCAAGGGCAAATTATCGACATTAGACCAACAGGCGAATTGGTAGTAAGATGGCTGGGTAATTCCCAAGACGCAATCTATCAGCCTCAAAATTTTTCTGTTGGTTATCAGTAGACTTAAATATGCGAAAATCCACACTTTCAACCATTACTTTAGCTACATTGCTCTGCTTCTCTACAAATAACTATGTTCTAGTTAGCTCAGCATATGCTGCTACTAAGTCAGCAGTTTCACGTGATATCGCAGTATCTCAACCTTCTGTAACAAACACTCAGACCCAAC
>JAYVVP010000348.1:0-2946 GCA_043786935.1 Pseudanabaena sp.
GAATAATCAAATAATCACTCGTTGGGGGACGCGATCGCCACGCAGCAAAAAAGCATCTAGTTGTACTCACCAGGAATATCAGTTTTTCTAACAGTAACCCTGTCAACCTTCTGACCTGACATTCTCAATAACTCATCACCTGAAAATTCAAAACCAAGCTTTAGTGCTATTCGCGCAACATCATCTGCGGTTGCTGCTGCGAGCACCTCGTTTTTAAGTTCAGGTTCAGACTGCATTTTCTTTAAAAATGCTTCGATTTGCTCAAAAGCCATATTTAAAATTCCTACTCTCGCTAGCTACTCGTAATATGAAGAAAAGCAGCAATATAATCTTTAAGACTAGCAGCATAAGGGTATCAAGATTCGGGAGAAAGATGACTATCACGACACACTGCTCTTTATTCAGAATATAGAAAAGCAACCTTAATCGATTGACTAAGAGCACCAAACCCACGAATTAGGGACTGGTGCTTTTTTATTGGCTAGAAACTTACAGCGTTACATTGTTACAAGATAAGGTTACGAAATTAAATAGCTTGCGTAAATAACCATTATCGTAAACATAGCGATTTCGTAACCTTATGGATCGGGGTCCATACCAACGATCATATCTACAGCGACTTTTCTGGCATCCGCTTTTAGTCCTCTTTGGGGATAGGCAAGGTATTCAGTATTAGAAATTCTTTTCAAAATTCTATATTTTGTGGGTGAACTCGATCCCTCGAATCGAATAACTACCCGATCGCGTGGCTGGTAGTTGAATCTTTTGATAGGCATAGGAGCGATTATGCTTACTAATTCTTGCTTTTGCGATGTTTGCGATAATGGCAGAGCACTGTCAAGGCGCTTAAGCTCTGAAGCCGTTGTCAGTAGAGCGTCTGAGAGATTTTTAAACAGTATCGCGGCAATCTTCGTAAGCTCGCTCATTTAATACGCTCCAGATCGCCTATGCGAATACTCGGAGAAATAGCAAAAGCAGGGTTTTCGATAATTGCGTCAAAAGATTCTTCATCCCCAAGATCGACAGAAATTAGCTTGGCAATCTTGCCTGTTTTACCGTGCAAAAAACCTCGCGTAATTCGCACCTTGTCACCCACTTTTAGCGGTTTATATCTGACAGATTTGGGTTTGTCTGATATGTTGTCTGATACCACGATGCTTACACCGAATTGGTTTGAGGTACTTGTCAGACAATCAGACAAGTTGCTAGGGGTGGGCGTTACTACATCAGCATGTTTTTGTACTTCGATAGCGTCTGGTGTATTAGTAAAATTATTTTTTGTCTGATAAGCATAAGACGTTTGCTCAGTATGGCTTTCGGTATCAGACAACATATCAGACATGTCTGATATGTCTGATTGAACAAACGTTGATTTTAGCGATAGCTTTGAGTAGACAACGGCTTTCCTAGAGCCACTTTTAGACACTTTATCATCATGGACAAGGCGGGAAAGCACCTTATATAGTCCGCCCTTGTTTATGCCTGTAAAATCGTGTATCTGCTCTAGGGTTGCGTGTTCATGTCTGGTCAAGTAATCCAAAACTTGATCGTTTTGACTTGCATCAACTTGCATTACCCACTTGCCAAGTAGTTTCCAAGTTAGATCGGCAAGATTTAGAGACACTTTTAAATCTTGCTTGTTGTAGCCGTTTTCTATGCAAAGCCTGTACCCAGATTCTGCATAGGCAATTACGAGAGTACCTCTACAAGTTGCCCTGATTGAACTACTGCCTCTAATGGTGTCAAAAACATCCACGGTGTCGGCATTGTCGGCTTTGATTTTGCCTGTATGGTGGACCGGTAAAACGCAGCAATTGTGATTCTTTGCGAACTCTTGGAGCGGCTCCAAAATGCGACCCATTTCAGCGCTTGACTCAGTGGCATTATCATCTCTGATGCGAGATAGGGTGTCGAGAATTATCAATCTAGGCTCAATGTCTTTGGCTAGCTCAATGAGTTCTGGCAATTCTGATAGTTTGAATTTGTCAAGCCAATATACTGGCAAGCTTTCATCCCAGCCTTGCGCGATCGCTCTTTGTTTTGTCTTCGTTTCCGAATCTTCACATTGCACATAGATTACGCTCCCTTGTGTTACTGGTCGATCGAGAAAATTAGTGCCACTCGCGACACACTGAGCGATATTCATCGCCATCAAAGATTTACCAGCCCTTGGTGATGCTGCTAGTAAAATCAATTCATCAATCGGGAGTATTTCATCAATCAGCCAATCGGTGTAATCTTTGGCCCTTGCCATTAGCTCAGATGTAGTGGTTAGTCTGCTCTTAAGTGTTGATTTTTTGCTGTTGGTTTTTGATTCAGTGGCGATCGCTTCGGTTGATGCTTCGATAAATTGCTCTAAGGTATAGCCGTCTTTAATTGCATCAGAAATGTCGTAGCCAGATTTGTAGTTTTCGGGGTGAGGTACGGTGCAAATTTTGGCGCGATCGCCTAGCTTTGCCTGCAACTTTATTGCGCCATCTGGACCAGGTTGTTTTCCTTTTGAATCTGGGTGATCTAGGTCATACCAAATGTAGATTTTGTCGTACTGTTGCAGGTCGGATAAATCAGTGGGGATGTTGCCAGCTCCTGTGGTGGATGTGCAGATGTCAAATTTTAAATCTGGCAGTTTTGATAAGGCGATCGCATCCCATTCACCCTCACATATCCAAAGTTCTTTTGATTCAGTCGAACGAGTGAACCACCATCTAGCACTCAATCCATAATCTTGAATCACCCTAGTGTCAAGCCGTTCTTCGCTGCTTAGCCATGGTGCTACAAAGTATTTTTGTAAGTAACCCTGGTTGTAGAGGTATGGCACGGTGATGCATGGGAGAAGCTTCTTTTCGATGATGTTCTTGCCTTCATACTTGGCAATTTGCTTCTTGACTATGCCTAGATGGTGTCGTGATAAATCTGCTTCATCAAAACCGCGATCGCTTAACCACT
>JAYVVP010000349.1:0-2946 GCA_043786935.1 Pseudanabaena sp.
CTAAGGCAGTGTTTGCCCATATAAAAACCATCACTGCCTAAACCCAAAATAAGAGAAACTGTACTTTGCACCTTCTCATTTTGTAGCGCACCTGAATTAAGTAGCCTCCTAAATTTTGGGGTTTTGAGTCACTTCGACATAGATATTCTCAAGGCGAACTGGCTGACGCATGATTGAGTCAATTACAATTCCATCGAAATGTTCTAAAATTTCTTTTAACTCCATGGCTTTAGGAAGCCACAAAGCTAGCTCACGACCATATTGGCGGTATTCAAATCTAAGTTTGACTGCTCTAGCGATCGCCAAATCTTCAGTTGGAGTACAAATGATCGCAATTTCTTGAGCAGGAACATATTTACGCAGTTCTTCGAGATTCCCTTCAGCAAGTAAGCTTCCTTGTTTGATAATGCCGATGCGCTGACATAGACGTTCGGCTTCATCGAGAATATGAGTCGTCAATAAAATCGCCGTAGCTTGACTACTTAAATTACGAATTAATTCCCAAATTTCATAACGAGCTTCAATATCAAGCCCTGTAGTTGGTTCGTCTAGTACCACTAACTGAGGTTGATGCACCAATGCGATCGCCATACTTAGTCGGCGTTGCATTCCACCACTTAGTGTTTCTGCAATACTTTTAGCGCGATCGCTTAGTCCCACTAGTTCTAGACAATATTTTGCTTGCTTGCGACAGACTTCACCACTCAATCCATAAAGTCGCCCAAAAAATCGCAGGTTTTCTTCACAGGTCAAGCTCTTATAAAAAATATTTTCTTGTGGCGCAACCCCGATCAGTGATCGCGTTGCAGATGACAAATTTTGACCATTCATCGTGACCATGCCGTGATCAGCTCTAATCAAACCACAGAGAATGCTAATTGTCGTGGTCTTACCAGCTCCATTCGGTCCCAACAAACCATAAACTTCGCCTGATTGGATTGAAAAGCTCAAGTCTTGCAAAACTTGCTTCTTTCCATAAGATTTACAGATTTTGCGAACCTCTAGCACAAATATATTTAACTCTTTAAAGTAGTAGCTAAAGTATAGCAACCGCTATTGTTTTTACAGCAGTTATTGATCAAACCCACTCCAACAAGGGTCGCAAGGCAAAGCCCCGCAACGGGTTTTATATTATTGTTTGTGTAGGTTTGAAAGCAAAATTGCTGTAAAAGACAGAATTCAGAAAGTAAAATTGATGTGCTTCTCTCAATTTGATACGGCTCAGTACTGCAAAATAGTATTGTATTCACCTTGCGGTAGTAGCAAAGTAGACTCAATTTGACTTTTGACTAATGGAGTAACGTATTCCGCATTATTTAGACATTCAATTAAAAGCTTGTTAGCATCATGATAAGTCCGCAGTACTTTAAGCTGATTTTCACTAAATCTCCATTCTTGTGAACTTTTGCGATGCTGAACGATTAAGCCCCGTAATTTTTTTGACCAATCTAATCCTTTAGCCTGCCACCATTTAGCAAACTTATCGCGATCTTTATAAGGGTCAGGAAATTTTTGTCGTAAATACTGTAAACCCTTTTGCAGATCGGGTTCGATAATGCAAGCTAATTCTAAAACGTGATGGTTAGCAAAGTATAAAGCTAAGTCAAGGTTGAGAGCCAGATTAATTGTGTAATCAATATCTACTTCCGTCTCCATAGAATTGTTAATACCCATTGATCGCATCTTAGCGCGTTCTAAAGAGCGTGAATGAGCCATATCTAAAGCGCGGGCGCGGTCAAGCGATCGGGTATTTTCCAGATCAATATCAAGATATAAAGCTCGAATCGTCACCGCTTTATAGGGAGTTTTAATTTGAATTGACTGTTGATTAACCCATGTTAAAAATGACAGTAGTTGGGAATCTTTGGTTACAAGTTCGTCAATTTTCTTTTTCATCCTTTGCAATATGCGATCAGCTTTTTGGGAAATACTAATTGTCATCACGATTACCCCATGCCAGCGATGGAAATACATCCGCTCTAATAAATATTTTTCGGCTTCCAGAGCATTACTATTCGCAATCCGATAAGCGGCGAGATAGTCATGCAAAGTAGTATGGGCAAGGCAATATACGCCTTTAGCGCATTCAATCAACAAACTATGTTGCCATTTGAGACTCTGTAAAAACTGATCGCGATCAAACGTTACATTGGATAACCTGCGACTGTTGGTAATGCATGATTGCAGGTCATTTTCCAGCTCATTATTTTGCCACACATAACCATGACGATCAAGCGATACGATCGCCAAATAGGAGAGCAGATCTTGTTTCTGAGAAATAGATAATGATTGATTATCAGAACTTGGCAAACATTTAGTCTGTTCCCATGTGGTCAGCAGAAGATTTAAAATTTCTTGATAAAAGTTCGGGTTGAGATATTCGCAACTATTAAAAATCGTACAGAGGTAAGTGAGAAAGAGAGGATTACTGGCGATTTCAGCTAGAGGCTGATTTGTCGCAATCAGTTGCTGAAAATTTTCATGTTTTTTAGGGTTTTCTAAACAGGTGGTGGTGAACCATTTACTAGCAAAGGCTTTTATTTGTGTTTCTTGAAAAGGTACAAGTTCTAAAGTTTGAAATGATTCAAGAATATGGGCATATTTAGGATTGCGGGTAGCAACCACTATACAATTTTTAGGATAGCGATCGCTAAAGCATAAGATTTGTTGGGTGACTTCTGCACGGTGAATTTCAGGTATTTCATCTAATCCATCCCAAAGTAATAAGAAATGTCCTTCATTTAATAATTGCTCAAAAATCTCACTGTCAAATAATTCATGGAATGATTGATCAGACAATCTATAATTATTGATTTGGGATTTTATCCATGTGTATGGATTATTTAAAGAATCATTTTCACTGCGAAGATGATCAAATGAAACAAGCGATCGCAAGGGCAAAAATACAGGTAAATAATTAGGTGAAATCTTATCGGTGATGCAAGC
>JAYVVP010000350.1:0-8321 GCA_043786935.1 Pseudanabaena sp.
CGAAAGCTCCCACTTCATAAGCGCGATCTACAGACTCTCGATCTTCGAGCGCGGTGATAATTAAAACAGGTGTGTGATCGCCATTAGGAAGTTGTTGTAGACGCGAACAACACTCGAATCCGTCTAAAATTGGCATCATTGCATCCAGCAAAATTATGTCTGGTTGGCTTTCTTCATACATCTTTAAAGCCTCCATGCCATTAGCCGCCTCAATCACATGATAGTTTTCGCGTTCTAAATAACGCACTAAAATTTTTCGCATGAATGAGTCATCATCCACAATCAAAATCAGTGCAGGTCTAGATGCTGCTATCTCCGAAATGTCTTCTGGGATGGGATGTTTATTGCGATCGCTGTTATCGTTGATTGTCATCAGATGATTGGACAGCATTGGACATAATCAGGCATGAATGGACGTTAAATTTATCACTAACAGTTATTAACTAATCTTAAGATTTTGTATAGGAATACTTATAAAAGTAACACACAAAACCCATAGTGAAGAAGATGCTTTATGTTCTCTTTCTCTATGGGTTTTACGGCAATTGTTCTAGGTGTATTTTTCATGTTCCAACTCAGATTTAACATTTGCGTATTCATCAGCGATCTTATTAATTTTGAGTTCTAAATCCTGATAATTTTTATTACGAATATCTGTCTCCAACTCACGACATAGATTTGATAGATCTTCAGCACCGACGACACCACTACTAGATTTCAAAGTATGAGATGTACGTTGCATTAATTCAAAATCTTGCTGAGCAAAGCTGGTATGTAAATCTTGTAGGAGCGATCGCGTATTATCTAAATAACTATCAATTAACTCCATCAAAAACTCTGGATCTTCGCCCCCTATATCATTAGCAACTTCATGAAGAGTAACTCTATTGACCGATAATAAATTTACATAAGTCTTTGGTGTAACTGGCTGACATTCAGATAATATCCGCACAAGTTCAGAGTTGCTAATTGGCTTACTGAGATAGTCATCCATACCTGCGGCTATACAAATTTCGCGATCGCCTTGCATCGCATTGGCAGTCATGGCGACAATCCTCGGCTTGTGAGAAAGTTTACCATTTTGCCAATTGTGAAAGATTTGTTTTGTGGCTTCAAGTCCATCCATCTGTGGCATTTGCATATCCATAAAGATGAGGTCATAGGTATGCTGAGAGATCGCTGCTAAAACTTCTAATCCGTTAGCCGCAACATCGGCACGATAGCCCATACGCTGCAAGATATGAATGGCAACTTTTTGATTTACGACATTATCTTCTGCAAGCAAAATCCGTAATGGATGATTTTTTGCCATGCGCGGATCAAAAGTATAATTTTGACGCTCGTGAGGCACATTATTAGAAACTTGATTGATATCTGAGGGAGTGTCTGAGCCTTGAACAACAATGTGATTTATGCGTTGTGCAGAGTTATTGGTTGAGTATTTAGTTGTGATTGGTTGGGCTGTCAATTGCGAGTCTAGAATGTTTATGGAGGGAACTTGCTCCAAAATGTGAGCGGGAACAGTAATTGTGAAGTAAAAAGTAGAACCTTGACTAAGATTACTTTCAACTCGCATCGCGCCGCCCATAAGTTCGCACAAACGCTTACTGATGGCAAGCCCTAACCCAGTCCCACCATACTGCCTTGTTGTGGAGGCATCGACTTGACTAAAGGGTAAAAATAATCGATGTAATCGATCGCTAGGGATGCCGATACCTGTATCTTTAACTGCAAACTCTAATGTGCTTAATAACTGATTTTCTTCTTGGCGATCGCGAAGATCGCAACGGACATAATGCGAAATTGATAATTGTGTAATAGAAATATTAACAGAACCTTGACTCGTAAATTTAATGGCATTTCCAATCAAATTCGCTAAAATTTGACGCAAGCGAGTCATATCGCCGATTACGATCAAATCTACATCAGGATGAATCCAGTAACTTAGTTCGATTCTTTTTTCGATCGCCTTAGCGGCTAATAACTCAATGGTATCTTCTAAACAAGTTCTTAGATCAAAAGTTTGTTCTTCTAAATCTAGATGCCCTGATTCAATTTTAGAAAAATCTAAAATGTCATTAATAATTGTCAGTAATGTATCGCCTGCGTTTCGAGCAATTTCTACAAATTCGCGCTGCTCTCTAGTTAAACTAGTATCTAGTAAAACTCCTGTCATTCCAATCACCGCATTCATGGGCGTACGAATTTCATGACTCATTGTTGCCAAAAAATCACTTTTAGAACGATTAGCTGCTTCAGCAGTAAGGCGAGCTTCCTCCAATTGAGCATTTTGCTGAATTAGTTGCTCACGTTGACTGGTTTCCTTAATTAGTAAATTTGCTTGTGAGAGGGCAATACTTACTTGATTTGCTACAGATTCGAGTAATTCTGTTTCTTCAACTGTCCATTCATGAAAGCCATTGCAATGATGCAACAAAATAATTCCATTTGTTAATCCATGAGACGATGTGCGAATGGCTAATAGCGATCGCAACTGCATTTGATAAAACAATTTACTAAACTTTTCTAGGTCAGGTTCGGCATATACATTCTTTATTGCGATCGCTTGATCTTGGCTAGAAATTTTTTGACCAAAAGCACTGTTCAGTAAAGGTAACTCGATATCTTTTACAGAAAAAATCTTGTCATCTAATTGTTCTGACATCAAAGAAATTTGCGGTTGAGAAAATAATTCTTTTTCTTTAGTGCCTACTGTATGTTCTAATTTGTAGATAAGACAACGACTAGCTTGAAAAGCAGATTGAATTTGATGAGCAGCTGTTTGAAAAATGTTGTTAACATCAAGACTTCGGCGAATCCGATCAGTAATTCCACTTAATAAAACTGTAAGGCGCATTTGCCGCTTCAATTCTTTTTCTGCTTCCTTGCGTTCAGTTATATCATTTTGAATTCCGATAAAGTGGGTCACGTTTCCGCTGTCGTCATGGATTGGTGAAATATTTAATTCATTCCAAAACATTGTGCCATCTTTACGATAGTTTCTCATCACCACGGTACAAGCTATTCCTGCATTGATAGCTAAGCGTAATGTATCTCGCTCTGGCTGAAAGAAGTCATTTCCTTGCAAAAAACGACAATTTTTCCCCAAAACTTCGCTAACTTCATAGCCAGAGATTTTTTCAAAAGCTGCATTTGCGTAAACAATTGGATTATTGGGTATGCGCCAGTCAGTAATCACAATCCCGTTGTGGCTAGCGGCGATTGATCGTTCTTGCAAACGCAGAGTTTCTCCAGTCGATGCTAATTCTAGTAATGTTTTCTGCAACTCATGTTCAGATTGTTTTCGCACAGTGATATTGTTGGCAATGCTCAAAAAGCCCGAAATCTCCTTATTCCCATTTCGCAATGCGGAAATGGAGACTGACACAGGAAATCGCGAACCATCTTTATGGATATAAGTCCACTCGCATTCGTCTATTTGTCCTAACTTGGCTTTGGCTATAAATGTTTCAAATCCTGCGGCAATGGGATAGCCTAACTCCTTAGTTAAAGCGATCGCCTGTTGTTGAAACTCATTAAGATCGTGAAAACATTCAAGGGTCTGCTTCCCAATCATCTCCGATGCTAGATACCCCAGCCAACGCTCAGCGGTTGCATTAAAAGTACAAATCACCCCATCCACTGTTGTCGCGATAATCGAATAGTTGGCACTATCTAAAATTGCTTGATGTAATCCTAACGACTCTTTAATATTATTTTTCAGGATTTTTTTGACAGTATTTCTTTTCTTAGAAAAGTTTTTTCGTTTTTTTGAATAAGTTGGTAAGTTACCATTTGTAGATATAGACATGATTTAAGAGACACCAAATGCAAAAAAATAACTTAAAACCACAACAAATTGTTAAATTGAAGATTTTTAACAATTTTGGAAATCCCCCCTAATCCTTTAGCCTGCATAATGCAAGGTAAAATCGAAGCTTTGGTTTGTATACGTCAATACTTACATTTTAGTTCTATTTCTAGGCTGATGAAGCAAGAATCCGTAAAAAATTTACGAAAGTTTGCTTTAATGGTGTTCCCAGCCTATTCAGTTTTTAGAAAAAACACACATGAGTCTATCGGACACGATCGCAGCGATCGCTACCGCAATTTCTCCTCAACAGGGAAGTGTCGGAATTGTGAGATTATCAGGCGATCGCGCTGTAGCGATCGCGCAGCAAATTTTTAAAGCGGGTGGTAATCAATTATGGGAAAGTCATCGGATTCTTTATGGTTATGTCAAAAATCCGTTAACCAATGAGATCATTGATGAAAGCTTACTTTTATTAATGAAAGCACCGCGTTCTTTTACTCGTGAAGATGTAGTCGAATTCCATTGTCATGGTGGGATTATGGCAGTCCAGCAGGTTTTAAATCTCTGTTTAGAGCAAGGAGCGAGGCTAGCGGAAGCAGGAGAGTTTACTCTACGAGCTTTTCTCAATGGCAGAATTGATCTAACTCAAGCAGAAAGTATTAATGATTTAGTGGGAGCCAAGTCAGCGCAAGCAGCCCAATTCGCGATCGCATCGTTGCGAGGTAAACTTGCCCAATCTCTCAAATATTTGCGCGTTAAATGTTTAAATGTGTTGACAGAAATAGAAGCAAGGATCGACTTTGAAGATGATTTACCACCACTTGATGTGGAATGGGTAACAGCGGAAGTTATAAATGTCTCTAGAGAGGCACAACAGATTTTGGCGACAGCCGATCGTGGCGAACTATTACGAACAGGGCTAAAAGTGGCGATTGTCGGTCGTCCAAATGTCGGCAAGTCAAGCTTGCTCAATGCGTGGAGTCGTAGCGATCGCGCGATCGTGACTGATTTGCCAGGTACAACTCGGGATGTGGTGGACTCGCAATTGGTGGTGGGTGGGATTCCAATTCAAGTTCTCGATACGGCAGGTATTAGAGAGACAGAAGATGTGGTGGAAAAAATTGGTGTAGAGAGATCGCGTCAAGCTGCACAGTCCGCTGATTTAGTGCTGATGGTAATTGATGCGAGTGTCGGCTGGATTGAGAAAGATGCGGAGATTTATAAAACCGTAAGCGATCGCCCTGTGATTTTGGTGATAAATAAAATTGACCTTACGCCGCAAGATTCTGTTACTCCCCAGCCAATTCTTACTCACGAGAGTATTGCTATTGTTAAAACTGCTGCTTCCCAACAACAGGGAATTGAAGATTTGGAGGCGGCAATTTTGCGATGTATCCAGCAAGATGCGATCGTGGCGGCTGATCTCAATGTAGCGATTAATCAGCGCCAGAAAGCTTGTTTATTAAGGGTTGTGCAATCTTTGGACAATGTTCAAATTGCGATCGCTGATCAGTTGCCGCTTGATTTTTGGACAATCGATTTACGCGCTGCAATTAGTGCGATCGGAGAGATTACAGGCGAAGAAGTTACAGAATCAGTTTTAGATCAGATTTTTAGTAGATTTTGTATTGGCAAGTAAAATATAGCAATCCTATATTTAAGAGAAGCTCCGACTACGCTCAGCTATCGGTATACTCTGGCTGAGCGTAGTTGAAGCCAATATTCTCGCCAATCATTTAGGATTGCTATAGACAAGTGAGTATAGAGAAAGAGCGCTTCGCGCCGCTATTTTGCTTTCTGGTATAGTTAAGATCATTACCGACTGACTAGATAAAACTATGGTTATGACAATTAGTGCAACAGTAAAGCCAGAAATTACTTCAGATATTTGCGTATCTGACACTTGGGTAAAAGCATCTTGGGATGAGTTTATTGCTTATGCTGATGAGCCAAGTTTAGAGAAAGGAACCTATGACAAATAGTGATTCTTTACAGCAAGCGCTAAAGCAATATTTTGGTTATGAAACCTTTCGAGCAGGTCAGCGAGAGATTATCGAAGCAAATATGGCAGGGCGCGACACCCTAGCGATTATGCCAACTGGGGGCGGCAAATCAATTTGTTTTCAACTTCCTGCATTGCTCAAAACTGGCGTGACAATTGTCGTGTCGCCGTTGATCGCCTTAATGCAAGATCAAGTTACTGCGCTCAAAGAGAATGGAATTGGCGCGACATTTCTGAATAGTACGTTGACAGGGAGAGAAAGTAATCAGCGATCGCAAGCAATTCTCAATGGAGCAATTAAATTAGTTTATGTTGCTCCTGAGCGCTTATTTGCAGACCAGTTTTTAGAGTTTCTAACTATCATCAAAGAGAAAATGGGAATTGCTGGATTTGCGGTAGATGAGGCGCATTGTGTTTCAGAATGGGGGCATGATTTTCGCCCTGAATATCGCCAACTGAGTCGGATTCGTCAGCTTTATCCAGACACTCCAGTTATCGGCTTGACGGCAACTGCTACCGAACGTGTGCGCGAGGATATTAGTCAGCAATTGGAACTAAAGCAACCCTATATCCACGTCGCAAGTTTTGATCGCACTAATCTCTATTACGAAGTTCTTCCCAAACAAAGCAATGAACAAACTTATACTAATCTTTTGCGCCAAATCAAGAGGCTGGAAGGCTCAGGAATCGTCTATTGTCTTAGTCGTAAACGGGTAACCGAAATAAGCGATCGCCTACGCGAGGATGGCATTGAAGCAATTCCCTATCATGCAGGACTAGGAGCAAAGGAACGTGAAGAAAATCAAACCCGTTGGATTCGCGATGATGTGCAGGTGATGGTAGCGACAGTTGCCTTTGGGATGGGGATCAACAAGCCTGACGTGAGATTTGTAATTCATTACGATTTACCGCGCAATATCGAAGGATATTATCAAGAATCAGGTCGGGCAGGGCGAGATGGTGAAGATTCTCATTGCACCTTATTTCTAGGCTATCAAGACCTAGAGACAATCAAATATTTAATTGCTCAAAAAGTTGATCCTCATACCAATGAGCCATTGGAAGCAGAACAAAGGATCGCACAACAGCAACTACGGCAAGTTGTTGACTACGCCGAGGGTACAGGTTGTCGCCGCATTATTCTCTTACGTTATTTTGGTGAAAATTTTCATGGTAATTGTGGTAATTGTGATAATTGCCGTACCCCGAAACCAATGGAAGATTGGACAGTGGAAACCCAGAAGTTTCTATCCTGTATTGCACGAGCAAAAGAGAGATTTAGCTCAGGGCATATCATTGATGTTTTACGAGGTTCCCTTAACAAGAAAGTATTACAGCATGGGCATGAGAATCTCTCTACTCACGGCATAGGCAAAGATCGCAGTCTTGATGAATGGCGGCAACTGGCGCGATCGCTAGTTCATCAAGGTTTACTAACGCAAACGACTGACGGCTATGGCATTCTCAAGCTCAATGATCGCAGTTGGGAAGTGATGCGAAATCAGCGTAATGTGCTATTACCGATTGAACGGGATAAGGCTCCTTCACCTGTTGCCGATCAAGCTGATGTCAGCGAACGCTCTGTTGATGTCGATATTTTATTTGAGCGATTACGATTATTACGCAAAAATCTTGCTGATGAACAAGCAGTACCGCCCTATGTGATTTTTAGTAACGCTACTTTGACGCAAATGTCTGAGCAGCAACCGACCACTCATAAAGATTTTGCGAACCTCTCAGGAGTCGGCACAAAAAAATTAGAACAGTATGCAGATTCTTTCATCAGAATCATTATCGAACATCATCAAAAATATCCACCTGTTGAACAAACTGTTGAACAGAGCCAATCTATTAAAGTTAATCAACAATCAGTTAATTCCAAATCAAAGTTATCAAAAACGAGTACCCAGCGCGAAACTCTAGCAATGTATGAGAATGGTTTAAATGTTGATGAAATAGCCAGCGATCGCAATCTCAAAGTCACGACAATTTGGACACATCTTGTCCAATTAGTTGAGTCTGGATATGCGATAAATTGCGATCGCCTAGTCACTCCAGAGCGTCAAACTGTAATTTATGAAGCCTTAGAAGCGATCAGTGGCGATTCCCTACGCAATCTCTTCGATCATCTGCGTGAAGAATATACCTATGATGAAATTAAGATGATTCGGGCAATCTGGCAAAATGAAAAGGAACCACTATGAGCAAGTTAGGAATGATTACGATATTATTGAGTAAATATGTTTAACGGTCATCTATGAAAACAGCTTCTTGTGAAGGTCAATTGGTCAAATGGAAAGATGATAGAGGTTTTGGATTTATTAAGCCAAATGGAGATAACAAGGAGATTTTTCTGCATATAAGTGCTTTAAAAGGAGCTAATCGCCGACCTAAAGTTGGAGACATCATTTTGTATGAGCAAATCATTAACAAAGATGGAAAAATAAGTGCTGCTAACGCATCAATTCAAGGTGTTTTATCGCAAAACATAATTAAACCTCAAAG
>JAYVVP010000351.1:0-8303 GCA_043786935.1 Pseudanabaena sp.
TAAGATCCTCGGTGTATTAGCTACGCCGCCAAGAGTAATATTCGTGGGCAATAAAGGCGCGGGCGTAATCCCTGTAGTGCCAGCAGGAGGGGTAGACTCAACTCTCAAGTCTAATCGATAAGTGAGAAGGTCATCTGTGAGGGATGCAGTTAAAGCATTATAGGCTACCTGAGTCTTCAGGACTGTTGCCAATGCAAGGTTATTAACTGCGGTCGCCAAAGGTACGGTTGTGAAAGCAGCCGCTTCACGGACACCGTTAACAGGCGCACCTGCTTGACCCGCAGCAGGATTGATCGTGTAGACATCATTAGCAAGAGGAGCAGCAGGATTACTTTGAGTTACGTTTTGAGTTGCTGCACTATTGTCATTAGGTGCAACATTACCGAGTTGCACTGACACTGGGCTACCTGCTACAGTTGCTGTGACCGTTACAGGTACTTGGACTCGGATTGTACTGTTGGGAAGAATAGTGCCATTATATGCAGGTACTGTCCCAACAGCCACCGCAGCTGTATATGCGGTATCACTCTGTACCGCAGTTATAAATGCGGGATTGTCTGTGAACACACCACCTGCGGCAACATTTATCGGTGTCGTCAAGGTGATGCCATTGATTGCGGTGACAGTTACAGTCCCTTGGTTTGCACCCACAACCGATGCTGTTCCGGGAATATTGAAGGCGGTAACATCGTTGCCGACGTTAGTAATTAGGAAGTTGTAATTAAGGACATCAGCGGTGGTAACACTACCACCGTTAACATCAATTAAGCCAGCAGAAACGTTGGTAACACCTGCAACTTCAGCTACTGTTGCCGTGACTTGGTTCGAGGTGGCGTTAATCGGCACACCAGGGTTGTTTGGATCTTCATAAGTACCTGTAGCCCTGTTTATAATAGACGTGCCTGCCGCAGTTGCAGTTTGGGCTGAGGCAATTAGCGGCATTGATAATGATACCCCCCCCATTGTCAATGTTGCTGCTATCAAACGATAGAACGAAGATCTTGAGCTAATTTTTTTACTGTAGTTAAGCATATTAAATTTAATTTTTCTCACTAAGAAGCAATGATGTGTTCCGTTCGAGGCAATGTGTATGAGCACCACCAGATTTTAATAGCAGCAATCTAAAAGAGCTACTTGTATGTTGATTAAGCAGTTGATTTTTAGCTAAAATCCGACCGAAATATTCGGAATTTCAATTAAACATTTAGGTACTTTGCAAAGCCTAAGCTCTGTATCCTTGAACTTAAAGGAACAAAGCGTTGTTAGGTACAGATTTATGAGTATTGCTATTAGTCATAGCTACAATCGCGACAGAATGAATCTATGACTAGCAGTACTCGCAAAGTAAATCTAATTAATGCGATCGCTAAGTTTTTTAAACAAACTTACTTGCTTAAAGTAAGTTTATTGATCGGCAAGATTATAGCTTACCCAATTAACTGACCAAGTGATCAATATTATGTATCAATTGAATCTAGAGAAATATATATCAATCGAAATTTTAAGTATGAAATTTTAAGGCTATGGTCATTGCTATCAATTACCATCAAGGAACTTAAAATAGTATTTCAAATACCGATAAAAATAAGAATTTTAGCTAATTTTTCTACACTTGTGGATTGCTAAACAAATTAAGAAAAATTAGTCAATTAGAAAGCAGGTACATCGCAAGTGCCACTTTTGAGTAACTGATAAAATGTTTATCTATACAAAGAGTCTATGAGTCTATATGTAGTCTTATGGAAGTCAAGAAGTATTTGAAGCTTTACTTAGTCAAAAATATATGCATCATAGGCAATACATATCAATCTAAGATTTTTAACATTAATTATTCGTACAAAGCACTGTAATATGCTTGAGAAAATTATTAATTCTACAAATTATTTATGACTTTAAAAGTTGGCGATCGCGCCCCAGAATTTAGCTTGCCTGATACTTATGGTAACGTCATAACACTTTCAAGTCTCAAAGGAAAGCGCGTTGTTTTATATTTCTATCCTCGCGACAATACTCCTGGATGTACAAAGGAAGCCTGTGGTTTTCGCGATAATTATGCTCAATTTCAAGCAAAAAACACATTGATTTTTGGTGTCAGCACCGATACGGCAAAGTCACATCTCAAATTTGTCGAAAAGTTTGAATTACCTTTTCCCTTACTCTGCGATGTCGATGCTCAAGTTGCAACCTCTTATGAGAGTTATGGTAAAAAGAAAATGATGGGTAAAGAGTATTTAGGTATCTTCCGTAATACGTTTGTGATTGATGCAGAGGGCAAAATCGAAAAAGTTTATCTTGCAGTCAAAGCTGAACTACATCCTGCCCAAGTTCTAGCAGAAATCTAAGTAAATAGGTTTTTCGCGCTTCTTTATTTAGGGATAATTAGAAGGTCGCTTCGCGCTCTTTTAATTGGGAATGATCTGAAGTGTGTATATGAAACCAAACATAACCAAGACCTCTAATCAATGGGTAATCCGCGATCGCCAATTTATTTGGGGCGATCGCACTTATATCATGGGCGTTTTAAATGTTACGCCAGATAGTTTTAGTGATGGGGGACAATTTAACTCAAGCGACACGGCGCTCAAACAAGTCGCGAAAATGTTGCCATATATCGACATTCTTGATATCGGCGGTGAATCAACTAGACCACAAGCTCAACCTGTGAGCGCGGAGCAAGAATGCGATCGCATTTTGCCGATTATCAAAGCTGTACGCGATGCATATCCCAATTTGCCAATCTCCGTTGATACAGTGAAGGCAAGTGTCGCCAAAGCCGCGATCGCCGCAGGAGCCGATATGCTCAATGACGTGTCAGCAGGAAGATTTGATCCAGATATGTTGCCTTTGGTCGGCAGGTTGCAAGTACCCATTTTTTTGATGCATATGCAAGGAGAACCACGCACCATGCAAGTACATCCGAAATATCACGATGTCGTCAATGACGTTAAGCACTTTCTAAGCGATGCAATTTCTGTGGCTAAAGCTTGCGGTATTCCTAAACACTTAATCGCGATCGATCCAGGGATTGGTTTTGGCAAAACTCTTGAACATAATCTCAAACTTTTAAAAAATTTACGTGCTTTCCAAGAAATTGGCTTGCCCTTACTACTAGGAGTATCGCGAAAAAGCTTTATTGGAAAACTCTGCGATCAACCTGATCCAAGCGATCGCCTATTTGGCACGATTGCTGCTTGTAGTGCCTGTATCACTGGTGGTGCTGATATTTTGCGCGTTCACGATCCGCAAGAAATTTTTGATGCTTGTCGTGTTAGTGATGCAATTTTTCGTTAAAAAGTAAAAGAAGCGCTTAGTGGTCATTTTCCTTTTGAAAATCATAATAACTGTTGTATGTAAAAATGAAGAGCGCCGCAAAAAATCACTTTTTACTTTTATAAATTCCATAAACTGCATAAAATTTATGCATAAGTAGCTTGTTACTAAAATATCTATTACAGTCCATCAGTTACAATAACCAAACAGGATTTAGTCTTTAATGCAGTCTTGTAAAATTTGTAATAATTTAGAGGGCAAGACGTGCCACAGGCTAAGCATTTGTTGGTCGGCTCCACTAGGTCAGGGAGTGGAAAATCAGCAGCAATTTTGGGATTAACATATCATTTGCAAGCTAAAGGTTACAAAATTGGCTATGGTAAACCAATTGGCACTTTTACTACCAAAGAATTACCTGAATCAGCGGAACGCATTGAAGCTGATGTGGAATTTATTAAGCAAACCCTAAATTTACCGCCATCATTGCTGCGCCCTACCTTACTCAATCTCGACCGTTCTGCTCTCCAACGTCGATTATCTGGTGAAGATAAGGCTGATTACAGCACTAGTTTGGAGGAATACAAAAAAATTATTGAAGGCGATCTTGTCCTTTTAGAAGCTCCTGCCAATACAGCTGAAGGAGCAATTTTTGGATTGTCATTACAAGAAATGGCAGATCACTTAGATGCACCAATTTTATTAGTAATGCGTTTTGGTTCGCTCTTAGTTGTTGACCATATTTTGCTCGCAAAACAACGCTTTGGAGATCGCCTATTGGGGGTGATCATCAACGATATTCCCGAAGAGCAATACGAAACCTCCCTTGAAATATTGCATCCTTATCTGGAAAAGCAAGGAATTCCTGTTTTTGCGCTCATGCCCGCAAATCGTACTTTACGAAGCGTAAGCGTCTCAGAAATCATTGAGCAACTTGGTGCAAAAATACTCTGCTCTCCTGAAAATGTTGACTTGGGCAAAGTCATGGTCGAGGAATTAAAAATTGGTGCAATGGATGTCAATTCTGCTCAAAGCTATTTCCGCAAGTCTTACAACAAAGCCGTAATTACAGGCAGCAGTCGGATCGATCTTCAGTTTGCGGCTTTAGAAACTTCCACAAATTGCCTAATTCTTACGGGTCGTCCTTTTGTCAGCGATGATGTCGCTCATAAAGCTAAGGAATTAGGTGTACCAGTTCTGGCAGTTAGCAAAGATACACTCAGTACAGTCAGTATTATTGAAGGTTGTCTAGGACAAGTACGCCTTCATGAAGGCGTGAAAGTGACGAGTATTTGCGAAATGATGACCAAATACTTTAATTTTGATCGATTCTTGAAGTTAATGGATATTAAAGCTTATGCCACTACAGCCTGAAAAGGAAAAGCCTCTAAAGTAGAGGCTTTTTACATTTCATTAAGTGTTTTCCAACCAGGTAGCCATAGCGATCGCCGTTTGAGAGCTTTAGCATTTAGCCAAAACCTAACCGAATCATCGCAAGCAGCTTTGATTTCAGCAAAAACTAAATCCCCCTCATTTTTTCGATTAACAACTACAAAATGTCGCCATCCAAAAGTTTCTTGTATGGCAGTCCATTTTGAACCGATAAGATGGGGAAATTTTTGTTTCTTGGGCATAAATACTATCTGTAGCTTTAGCAAATATCTAAGACTAAAGGCGGCGCTAAGCGCCGCCCTTAGTCTTTTCGGTTATTTCTAGTCAACATCGTCATCATCGTCATCATCGTCATCATCGACATAGCTAGGATCATCACCTAACATCAATTCACTAAGCTCTTCAGCTTCATCATCAAACTTTAAAGTCGATTCAGTGCCTTCTCTGGCAATTAGCCGTCCTGTTGACTCAAGCCAATCAAGAATTGATGCTTGTTGCTCAGTAGGAACAATTGCTGCTGGCTGGTTACGGCGCTGTACGCGCAATGCGGGGTTATTCATATTTCAAAAAATACCAATTACTATTAGCAATTAATTAAGGACGCTTCGCGCCCTCACTAATTATTTAAAATTATTATCAACAATCAGATGAGGATGCTTTCTACCCTTCTTGATTATTTAGAAACCTGCTGGTAAACCTAAGCCACCTGTAAGTTCTTCCATTTTTTGTTTCATTGTGCCAGTAGAAAGCTGATAGGCATCCTTGAGGGCTGCGAGTACTAAGTCTGATAAAACTTCTGCACCTTCACTCAAAGCCTCAGGAGCAATTTCCACACTTTGAGGCTCTTGGTTGCCACTTAGGGTAATCTTCACTAAGCCACCGCCCGATTCACCAGTTAGACGCAATTCATCTAATTCTTCCTGTAGCTTTTTTGCGCCTTCTTGAATTTGCTGCGCTTTTTGGAAGGCTTCTTTCATTTTGCCTAAACCAAAGCCAAATCCTTTTCCATCTGACATAGCAGTATCAGTTTTAATCCTAAGTTTTCCTGTATATTATGTCACTAATCGTCATGGTTCGGTAAGTACGGTCATCTAGATATCTGCCCATAAACGCGCATCAACAAATCTAGAAATATGTTTGACATTTGTAGTTGCCACAATCACCTCGTATCCTTGCTGTGCTTGTAACAATGCTTGAGCCGCTAAAATCACGTCCCCATCTAGCGCTTTGGAGTCAGCCGTTGGCTTTCCATTTTGCCTTACTTGCGCCCATAACTCCGCAGCTTTTAGCATTACATCTGTAGTGATGGGTATGTAAACGACCCCAGCCTTTAATGCATCTAGATGTTGAATACCCTTGGACTTTTTAAATAGCAATAATTCACGCCTTAATTCATAATCAGCTATTTCGGGTATTGCCACTTCATATCCTCTTGATGACAATGAGTATAACCAATCTAAACAAGCTAAGTTATTAGATTGCTTTGCCTTAGGATTGGTTACAGCACCTAAAACCCCTGTATCTAATAAAACTATCGGACTCATATAGTCACAGGGCTATAGGAAGGAGAGTCAGGATTAAGAGCATCACGCAAATAATTCCAAGTTTCAGTTTGCTCGTCTGCATCCCCTTCTAACCATTCTTGCTTCAATTTAGTTAAGCTTTGGTGTTGTTTATTTAACAGTGCTAAACGATCTTGGATATCCAGCCTAGCGATCATATATTTAAAATAGCCATCTAGATCTTCAGTGATATCAGAGTTATTGACTAATGAAGTACTTAAAGTATGCATTTTTCTAGCGACTTTAGAGATAAATCGAATAGGGACTCCTAATGCTAGATATTTATTTTCTAGATTCAAGTCATTTAAAACTAATTCATCTTTCGCAATGAGAGCATAAGTAATATAGCGCAAAATCTCTTTACAGTCTCTGGATACCTCTGTCATCCATAACTCTGGGACAATTAACAGTTTCTTAAGATCAGTTTCCTCATCAGATAGATAAATATCCTGAATGGCAGCTTCTAGAGCATCTTTGACAATACTATTTGTGTTAGTTATCAGTATCTGTGAAATATTTAGAATCTCAATTGCTCGATCAACTAATCTTTTAGTGTCCTCATTTGTGGTTGATTTGATCACAATTTGAGAGATATTTGACATAGTATTTATCCTCGAACTGGTGAAATTGACAACGAACTATTTTTAAGATTGTTATTAATTTGATGGTAGCACAGCATATTATTTGCTGTGATGAACTTCCACAATCTAAAATTCTTGACTAAAGTCTTGAACTTTCTTGAATTTATAAAAGTCCACGATCGCACCCCAGATTGCCGAGCCTGTATCGGGATGAACGCCGCGATCGCCACTCCAAAAGCTATCAGCAGTAACCTCAAAACCTAAAACCACTTGTCTAGTTTCGTCCATATATTGAAAGTAACATTTTGCATCTTTAGGCATCTCGGCTTTATAGCAACCATTTACAAAGGTAACGTCTAATAAACAACCATTGAGAGGCTCAATGTCATCAATGGTGATTTGATTAAGGCGATCGCAGTTTTTCCCAGCCCCTGACCAACCACTAGGATCTTTAAAACCCCAATATTTAACTTGGATTTTGCTATCTGTTTCAATGAATTGCAAAATACGCTGACGATAAGGGCGATCAAGGATTAGGGCATTGGCTTGTTCGGCAAATATGGCAATGCTGCCCAAAATGTGGAAGGGAATGGGACGCTGCCACCAGACTAAATTCACAAACCAGACAGGTTGATCTAGCGATTGTTCTCGATTGCTAAATTCACCTGCCATCCATGATGTCAGTTGCAAAAGTTGGCTAGAAATATTCATGTTTAAAGTCTAATTTCTCAAAGTTCAGTGTAGTGACAATAGCAGCAATGTCATTCCCATAACATTTGCACTGATTAATGCTGTAAAAGCCTTAATCACTATCTCATCAAAAATGATTTTATCAAATTGATAGAACTCTTGTACAAGTTCTATGAGCGGATTAATATCAATAAATTGAGCTGCGCGAAAATCAATATTTGTATCACTCATAAGCTTATACATTCGCTTTATAATTCAATTTCAACTCGTCACCCGCCACACCACAAATACCCCAATCATGTCTCGGTGTTTCGATGAGAATAATTTCCACATCTAATGAGGTAATGTCCAATTTATCTTTTAAACGCTCAAACAATAATTGATAGAGAGATTTTTTAGCTGCAATAGAACGTCCTTCAAATAAAAGAATCTCAATGATGATATATCGCTGAGTGCGATCGCTTGAATATTTAAAATCTTCAGCTTGCAAGGGAAAGAAGCGCTGAAACTTCTTTTCTGGCGGATAATTTAGCGCATCAACTACACAAGAATGAATTGTCTTAGAAAGAGTTTCACGATTTTGCTGAATAAAATCGATATTTCCATAGATTTTAGTTTGAGGCATAACTTTTGAGTCTAGATGATGTCAGGTTTCATAATTGCTAATCATAGATTAGAGAGATTACGCTTTGCATGAACTCTCTAATCTATTAAGTAATCAGACACAATTAATTAAACAATTTCACGATAAAAGCGAAGAAGTAAATAGGGAGATAAGAGAATGGAATTAATCTGAAAGATACATGAAGAA
>JAYVVP010000352.1:0-2936 GCA_043786935.1 Pseudanabaena sp.
GATTTGAATTTGAATATCTGCGCTTTCAATGCCGAAGTTAATTCCACTACAGCCTGCCTTTGCCATCATTTTTAAGGTGTCTTGATTGAGACAATCAACGCGAGTCTCGCAACGCCACTCAAACTGCAGCCCTCGATCAATAATCTCTTGGCAGATTTTAATGACTCGATTTTGATTGAGAGAGAAGATTGGATCGCGAAACAGAATATATCCTACATCCAAATCCTTAACTAGGTGTTCAATTTCATCCACCACATTCTCAGCAGAGCGATGCCGCCATGCTAGTCCTTGTCCTACAGGATAAGGACAGTAATTGCAGCCGATTGGACAACCTCGAGAGGTCAGCATGGGGAGAAAAACACCTGATAGTCCAGACTTAGTGGAGGATTTTGGTAGTTGGTATTTTTGAAATGGGAATAATTCCCACTTGGGAAAAGGCAGCGAGTCTAAATCTTTAATAAGCGGACGATCTTCATTTCTATACCATTCCCCCTGTTCTCGATAAATCAAGCCCAATATTTCTGCCTTTGAGTGATTTGTCATGAGTTCATACACAACCTCATCTGGATCAGTGGGAATGATGTAGTCGATGCATGCCTCTTTCTGAATTCTCGCAACCACATGCAAGACTACTGGACCGTAAATGCCAATCTCAAGATTGGGGATTTTGGCTTTGATTTCACTACAAACAGATAAATCCCAATCTAGAGTTGGGGCTGAAGTGCGGACAATTAATAAAATCGCTGTATCACTTTCATTCCCATAATCCAAAATTAGGTTTTGGATTATTTGCTCTTTCGTTAACTCCAAGCCAAGACAATCTTGTACCACTACAGAAATATTGCGCTCGACTAGATAGCTGGTGAAATACACCAAATCCAATGGGGGGAAAAGAGTTGCTCCCACTGGGAAGAGTTGTCCAAATCCACCCATGGAGTCTTTATTAGAGACGTATCCTTTAGGACTAGGAGGATTCATCGCAATAACTTTGTCAAAGCGAGTTAAAGTGGGGTTGTTTTTATGTTCGGTTATAGTAATCATTGCTTTTTCTTACACTTTCAACGTAAACGAAACTTTGTTGACTCTTCCAAAACAGGTTTCACTGGAATGCTAAAACCTTTTGATAAAGATTTAATGTTTGCTCTGTAACCCTTTCCCAAGAGTAGTGTTGCACTGCATATGATCGCAATCGGTTAGGGTTATACTGATGGCGGTGCTGGAGGACGTGAAGGATCGCTTCAGCCAAAGCCTTTTCATCTTCTGGGGGAACAAGTAATCCCACTGATTCGTTGACGATATCCTCTGGACCTCCGCAACGTGTTGCAACGACAGGAGTACCGCAGGCAAGTGCTTCAACAAGAACTGCTCCAAAGGTTTCACGTAGGCTGGGCAAAACTACTAGCGCACTTATCTGCATTAAGGCGGCAACTTCAGCAGGGGTTTTTGGTCCCAAAAATCTAACTTTATTTTGGAGTCCTAGCGATTGGGCAAGTGATCGTAAACGGATCTCCTCTGGAGCCTGGTAACCCCAAAGACTTCCTCCTACTATCACCAACTCTACATCTGGATAAATGTCCAACAAGCTTTGCATAGCTTTTAGCAGATAACCAACCCCTTTTGAGTTCTTGATCTGACCCACATAGAGAATTTGGTTAGCCTGTCGAAGAGACTCAAAAGATGGAAGGGTGAAAAGTGATACATCAACACCAATAGGAATGGAGTGCGTGCGCTTAGATTGTCCAGTAAAACGCATAACACTATCTTGTAAACTTCGACTTGCTAAGATATGAGCGTCACATTTACTAGCAGCCATCACCGCTTGGTGACCTACACTCGGATAATCATCTAGCCATGGATGCCAGAAGGAATGTTCAGTGATGAAGACAGGAACTTTATAGCGATCGCCAAGCTTTGTTGCCACAATTCCATCTGGATATATACAATGAGCATGAATCAAGTCAAAAGAAAATTCCTGTTGAATTTTCTGAACTAATTTTTTAATACCTATAAAGTACGTATAAGCTTCAAAACGGTGTAGAGAATAGCCTATTCCAACTAAAAAACGGGGATAGAAAACTTCAATTCTATTGATAATTTGCTTTAAAGGAATATGGCGATATCTAGTATAGGGAATAAAGTTTGGGAGAGGCGGACAGTAAGGCACAGGAGAGATGACTTTTATCTCACAATCTTTAGCTAATTGACGCACCAGTTGTTCGACCCACAATCCTAAAATTGGGGTTATCTCATTTGGATAGTTCCTAGAAAGAACAAGAACTTTAAGAGCCATCATTAAGCTACTAAATGAGTAAACAAAGAAAAGATAAATGAAAAGGATTACAATGTTGTGATTAGAGTATCACTTCTTTCGACGTAATTCTATTGCATTAGGAATTCTTAATAATAATCGGGCTTGATTTAAGAGTTTTAATTGATCTTTGCGCTTGAGACAAAAGAAGAGACTAGTTGAGAAAACAACTTCGCATCCGAATTTGATGGCAATAATTAAGGGAGCCGATGGATCTGTATAGCTGAAAAAACTACCTGCGAAAAACAATGAAATCAGACCGTATGTCATGATCCCTACTAATCTGAGAGAGGGCTTCAGACCATGGCGAAAACAAAGTTGAGCCATGGTCACAAAAAAAATAACCATGTTAGAGATCAATAGTCCTAGCCCGATCCCAGCCAGCCCATAATATGGAGATAAGAACCATCCAGATACGCCAAAGATAAAATGTCCAGTTGCGATCACGATTCCATAAATTTTTAAATCATTCAGACCAATAATTAGAGCTTGATTCACACCTGCCAACTGAATAATATATTGGGCAATCACAAATATAAAAATGACGCTACCCACTTTGATGAACGCATGTGAAAATAGGAGCACTACTAACCATTGGGAAAATAGCACCATGGGCATCGCTAAAGTA
>JAYVVP010000353.1:0-21183 GCA_043786935.1 Pseudanabaena sp.
CGCGCAGTTCTACCAACATTCTCGATGTCATTGGTACGGATACATTTTTGCGAAGTTGTGGCACGTGGCACTTCAGGCTCTTGCTGTCCTAAAAAAATCGGCTTAAACGGCAACATTCCTGCGATCGTAAGCAGTACCGTCGGATCGGCGGGTACTAGTGAGGCGCTAGGCATTACCTTATGACCGCGCTCCTCAAAAAAATTGAGAAACTTCGCACGAATTTCAGCACCAGTAAGAGAAGGAAGGCTAGCCATGAACTTATGATTTAGGGTTTGATTTGAAGATTGACGTGGTAAGCGATCGCCGCTAAAATTTCGTAAACAATATTATGAATCTAAAAAATTGTCTGTCTAGTATTATGACATTTATTCAAACTAACAGTCATTTGTAGCTAAATTTTAGAGCTAAAGATAAGTTACAGCAATTTGCTTTCAAGCCTTCCATAAATAATAATATAAAACTCATTGCGTGGCTTTGTCCTGCGACCCTTGTCGTGGTGGGTTTGATCAGTAACTGCTATAAAAGATTTTTATTCAGTTTAAAGCCTTGCAAGTTTAATACGGACTATTCGGCAATTTGTCTCAAATTTGGCTTTTGTGATGATTCCTGTCAAAAATCAGCAAAACTGTTAGGATCGATCACGATAAGTTTATGAATGGTTACTGTTGTGGACGCGATCGCCATTAGCACTCTTGCACTTAATATTGTTCTCGGACTATTCATCTTGATGTATATATTTCGCATCGTGATGACATGGTATCCCCAGATTCCCCTCAAGCAATTTCCTTATAGCCTGATTACTTTTCCAACTGAGCCTTTGTTGTTTGTGCTACGCAGATTGATACCACCGATTGGAGGCATTGATATTTCGCCTGTGATTGGCGTAGGGATTTTTAGCTTACTGCGTGAAATGTTACTAGGTCAGCAAGGTATTTTGACAATGATGCAATAACGTAATTTAGAAAAAGGAAATGGGCGCTTTGCGTTTGTTTCCTTACTAAGTTTTTTATATGCGATAGCTATACGATCGGTTTACCACCATAAACCAATCAAGGCTAAATTAGCTTCTGTATAGTTTGCCACCTCGGTCGGTTGATTTTGGTAATTACTGGCGAGAAGTTCTCTTAGAGATTCAAGTTCGATATTGTTTTGAGCGATCGCTTTAGCTAACTTGTCTTTAATTGGTTTGAGAACTAAACGGATCTGCATAGCGCGAATTGAATCAGGAGCGCGATCTTCGACTAGGACGTGACTCTGCAATAAATTTATCGATTTGAGATTTTGATCCATTGCGATCGCCGAAATTTCTTTGCTCACTTCATCGACAAATTGACGATTGACATATTTCAGCACCACAGGTTCGAGTAGAAACATTACCTCTTCTTGTTCAGTGACTTTTTCGATTAGCGATCGCCAGCGCAATGATTCGAGAGCATTAATTAATTCGGAACCAGAGGCTTGCAAATTCATTTCTGAACGCAAAGTTAAGAGCGAGACAGGACGATGCTTGATCGCTAGCCAATAAAGCACATCTTTTTCCAGCTTAGAGAGCCGCTCAAACTGTTGATAAAGAAGAGTTCTTAAGACATCACCAAGGGCAAGGGCAGTCTGTTTAAGAAATTCCGAAACATTTCCATTAAATAATTCCTGAATTGTGCCAGCGACAATCCGTAAAGCCGAAGGATTACCGCGATATTGCTGGATTAATGCTTCTAAACCATTTTCAGAGCCTGTAAAGCCCCGCGCTCTCAGGAGTTCAAAAGCTCCTTGTCGTTGTAATCCATTGACTTTATAGTACCGAATCAGTTGATCGTCACCCTGATTCATTGAGATTTCTTTGGGTTGTTCGCGCCCGATCAAAATCAAAGAACTTTGATGACGCTCATAACCCACACGCTGTAATAACTCTGAATGCGCTTCGCACCCTTGGCGATACGCTCCCACTAATTCTCCATCTTGAAGCGTCGCCTCAAAATCATCCAGCACGATTAGACAACGCTTTTGGCGTAAAATTTCCAACAAATCGGAAATACTACAACCTGTTTGTTGAGATGGCGAATTATTTAGAAATTGCAAAAGGTCAGCGATTAATTGTGCAGTCGGTTGTGCACCGCGTAGCGATCGCCAAATAAAGCAATCAAACTGCGATTGAATACTTTCAACTAATTTAACCGCTAGCGCCGTCTTGCCTATGCCGCCCATGCCACAGATTGCCAACAGATGACAGCGATCGCGCACAATGCACTGCTCTAACTTGGCAAGGTCTTCAGTTCGCCCATAAAAAGTCTGAATATTTGGAGCCTCGCCCCAGTCCGTCAAATGTGCCTTTGAATTATCTTGAGAAATGACATTGTTGAGGCTTTGGCGTTGCATTTTATAGCCTTTAGCCTCTAGCCACTCAGGCACCTTTTCCCACCTTAAAGTATTAGTCGGCTGCTCAGCGATCGCCTCTAGCGATCGATACAAACCTTTATTTAATTCAACCCGCAAAGCCCCCGAAGTCCAAGTTAGCTTAAACGCAAGCTGTCCTGGTCGATAGCGACACAGTAATCCACGCAAACAAGCCTTTTCAAATGGCTTAATTTCTTTACCACTAACAGTTTGTAAATCAGCATAAAGCCGATTTAAGTCCCAGTTGGGAGCAGCTTCTGGAAACAGCCCTTCAATGTGCTCATTGTCAGATAACATGACAGAATATAGCGGCGAGCGATCGCATAGTTGTTAAACAAGTTTGACAGAATCGTAACAAAAAATTAGTGATCATCAAGAGATTATGCTTAGAGTAGCGGATGTTTTTAAGCTCAAACCCATATAAGATCATATATAGATATACTGTGCTTTGCGCGATATCCCTATACATGACTAATACTAAATCGAGTGCCGTTTAACTATGTTAAGTAAGCTGCAACACCTAGGAACAAACACAGATAGTCGCTATGCTAGCGATGATGAATTGCAGTTTATGGATGCTTATATCACCTCTTTTGACTCACGAGTTGATGCTTATCACCGCATTAAAGCTGTAGAAAAAGAGATTGTCGAAAATGTTTTCATAAAACTTCAAGCATCTCATCCTCAAGTGCTTTCACCCAGAGGTGAAGACATGAAAAACAAATGGAAACAAGATACATTGCGGGTATTACGTTATTCGGCAATGACAGTCTTGTTAGACGATCCAGAGCTTTTGCAGCAACAGTTTCTGTATTGGTTTCAGACCATCATGCAGGCTTTTAGCGCACAAGAGGCATGTAACATCACTTATTTGGTCATGCAAAATGTTGTAAAAGAGCTTTTGCCTAAAAATATTGCTGATCTGTTATGCCCTGTTTTAGAAATGAACCGTAATTTTCTAGGCTCACAGATAAAAAGCTTATAAAGGAAAAGTAGGAAATCTCCATTTTTTCTTTATGGTTTTTGGGATTGTTATACAATAAGGTTGCGAAAAAATTGAAGCCTAAATGTGAGGAGTTAGAGCTTACCTAGCTCGTTTGTCATGGGGAAAATTAATTCTGGATCTTGGCTAGCGCAACTTCGCTTTCTGTTTTTAATATTCTTAGGATTAGCGATCGCGCTGATGCTAAATTTTCCTTACTGGGCTATAGCTCAAACTCCTATCAGCGACATTTCTACTAACAATATTTCTGCTAATACAGTTGAGCAATCAACGATTAGATTAAATATTCCTACAAGTATTCCAATTAGACCTACTAATAACAACGAATTGCGTGGTATTTGGCTGACAAATGTTGATAGTGATGTTTTATTTTCCACACAGCGTCTTCAGCAAGCAATCAAGAGATTAAAACGATTAAAATTTAATACGCTTTATCCAACGGTTTGGAATGGCGGATACACACTGTATCCCAGTAAAGTCGCCGAAAGTTATTTTGGCGCAGCGATCGACCCTACCCCAGGATTGCAGAATCGGGATATGCTCGCTGAAGTCATCGAATTTGGTCATGAGCAGAAGCTGGCAGTAATTCCTTGGTTTGAGTATGGCTTGATGACCGATGAAGCTTCTGAATTAATGCGTAAACATCCTGACTGGATAACCAATCGCAGAGATGGCTCTAAAGTATTTTTTCATGGAGAAGCAGATGAACATCGATTGGTTTGGCTCAATCCTGCACATCTTGAAGTCCAAAAGTTTCTGACCGATTTAATTGTTGAAGTTGTCACTAAATATAATGTCGATGGTATCCAATTAGATGATCATTTTGGAATGCCCGTAGAACTTGGCTATGACTATTACACGATCGCTTTATATAAAAAAGATCATTATGGACGACTTCCACCCTATAACTTTAATGATCCTGAATGGGTGAGATGGCGTGCTAAAAATCTAACCGATCTAATGAGAAAAATAGCTAAAGCCGTTAGGGCAATTAAACCTAATTGTTTAATCTCTGTCTCACCTAACCCTAGAGAATTCTCTTATACTAAGTACTTACAGGATTGGTATAGCTGGGTATATCTAGGATTTGTGGATGAGTTAGTAGTTCAATTATATCGAGATGATATTAATAACTTTAAAAGAGAATTAGAACGCCCCGAATGGCAAGAAATTCGACAAAAAATTCCTGTAGCAGTCGGAATTTTGACAGGTTTAAGAATCCAAAACGTTGATATCCGTCAAATTAAAGGACAAGTCAAAGCTGCTCGCGAGTTGACCTTTGATGGATTCTCATTCTTCTTTTATGAAAGTTTAGGCAACCGCGATTCTTCTTTTGAATCACTTCTCTTTAATCATGCTAACCGTCCAGACTTAAAAACTATCGCTTCCTCAGGAAGCTAGCTGCCGTAAGCGTTAATAAAACCTATAGAAAAGCGCCGACACTTTTCTATGGGTTCATGCCGAAAAAAGCTTGAATCTTCTCAACGAATAGATTTGGATTCTCGAAATGAATATTGTGACCGCAATTAGGAACGATTTCTAGCTGTGGTAACTTGCATAACTGTTGCATCTGTTGATTTATTTGGACAAACTTGAGATCTAACTCACCGACCAGTAAAAGCAACGGAATCTCATTTTCAGACAGCTTTTCCCATAATGATGGCTGCATTCCTATACTGAAATTGCGTAATGATTTGGCTAGTTGGGCGGGAGAATTGTTTAATCTTTTTTCTAGCATCTGAGGGAAGTTTGGATGCGATCGCAAGGATGCAAAGATTGGTTGCTGATACCAATTTTCTAGAAATAATCGAAAATCATGATGTTTTAAGTGTTCTAACTCGGTAGCAAGTTTTTGATCTTTGGCTAGGCGTTCGCTTTTTTCGGAAGCAGTTTGTAAACCCGCAGATGCTGATTCTAAAACAACCTTATAGAAATATTGAGGGAAATAGATTGTTAGATATAAAGCTAATCGTCCACCCATTGAATACCCAACCAAAAAACATTGCTCAATACGAAGGAAGTCTAAAAATTTGATGACAAGATTAGCGGTTGACTGTATTGTGTAGTAGTCATCTTGATCAGTAATATCGGTCTCACCATGAGCTGGCAAATTGATCGCTACACAATAAAATTGTTTAGATACATCGGCAACTGTTAGTTCAAACTCAGTGCGATCGCCCATAAATCCATGTAAAAATAAAATCACAGGATGGCTTAAATCCCCCTTACAGGAGTATATAAATCGATAATTATCAATTTGTACTTTGAGTGTCATAAATACAAACTGGACTGACCAATGAACGAACAAGCAATCTTTGAAGCAATCGAGAACGCGCGAGATTCTGAAGCAACCTCTCTTTATCTTAGTGAACTGGAAATGCAAGCAGTGCCTGAAGAGATTGGCAAATTGGCAAATTTAGTTTGGCTTTATCTGAGTGAAAATCAATTAACTACGCTTCCTGATGCGATCGCTAACTTACGAAGCTTAACTTGGCTACATCTAGAGTGCAATCAATTTTCTAGAATTCCAGAAGCCGTCATGTATCTAAATAACCTGACAGTGCTAAATTTAGCGGAAAATCAAATTGAGGAGTTGCCCTCAGAAATCAAAAACTTATCTAACCTTGCAAGACTCGATATTAGCAATAATCATTTAAAAAAATTACCATCTGAAATTGGATTTCTAAAATTTTTAACATGGCTCGATCTATGTGAAAACAATCTTGAACACTTACCTTTAGAAATTGTCCACCTTACAAATTTGACTGAATTGGACTTACGCAAAAATCATTTCACGAGTCTACCCGCAGAAATTGGCAATCTTACTAATTTGACCGATTTATATCTTGGCAATAATCAACTAAGTTATCTTCCGCCCGAAATTGGCTATCTTACAAATATTACAGAACTAGATTTGTCTTACAACCAGCTAACTACCTTACCTCCAGAAATCGCTTACCTCACAAATCTTGTCCGTTTAGATCTAAGAGGTAATTCCATAGATACATCTTCATTAAGTAATTTGCGTCACGGCGTAATTTTAATATAGCGATCGTTAATCTTGTTTAAAAGGTTAAAGGGAACGCCTAGCGCCCCCTTTAGTCTTTTTGAGCTTTATGTCTCAGCTTCGCATGTCTCAACTTCGCAGACGATTAGGATATCTGTAGAGAATAAAGAAATACTCGTCTATATCAATTTATTAGTAATAGCTTCGATGATTCTCTCAGATTGCATTTGATAATTTCCCAGAATTAACCTTGCACTATCAATATTTTGGACTAACATTCCTAGCTTTTGTGAATTATCTAAATTAACGAAAGCCAATTAATGGGCAGCTACGGTTTCGCGCACAGGAATCACAGTCACCGACTTGACATCCTTACTTTTGTTGCGAGTGTCATTGATGCTAACAACTGTATAAGTTTTAGTATTATCGGCGCGAAATACATCACCGACAGCAAGAGGTTTGTTGTAGTGCAATGCACCAATAAAGCGTTGGTGAAGATCGGTCATTAAATACTGCATAAACTCCTCGTTAAATATTCAAAATCTGAAGGTTGATCGCGACATATGTAAAGAATATGTTGCTTCTGCCATCTGTATACCACTGTTTACGCTATTGGTATATAACATTTCTTATATTTTTTTGTAAAGTAGTCACCTTTTATCAAACACTTAAGTTGGTGCTGCAAATTTCACTTAGAAATTTCAAGTAGTACTAATGCCCTAAAATCTAACTCCTCTATGACTTTATTGCCTGCGACCGAACTTGTGCTCGATCATGCGTTGAGCGCCTATGACTACGACTTGCCAAGCGATCGCATAGCTCAAGATCCAGTTACCCCAAGGGATACATCACGGCTATTGGTAGTTGATTCAGACCGAAATATCCAACATCACCACTTTTACGATCTGCCAAATTTTTTGCAGGCTGGCGATTTAGTAGTTTTCAATAACACCAAAGTTATTCCCGCTCGCATGTACGGGCACAAGCTATCGGGTGTTCCTGTTGAGATTTTGTTGATAGAGCCAGTTGGACACGATCGCTGGTTAGCTTTAGTCAAACCTGGTAAACGGCTGCCCATTGGTAGCACGATCGTATTTGTCGATAATGTTACAGCGACAGTAGAAGGAATTGAGACAACGACAAGGGCGCGTGAACTCCAGTTTCATATTCCTGCTGAAGCCAACCTTGACGAAATTATTAATCAGCAAGGTAAGCTGCCATTGCCTCCCTATATAACTGATTCTCACGTCGATCCTTCGCGCTATCAAACTATTTACGCAGAGGTGGCAGGAGCCATTGCTGCTCCTACTGCGGGATTACATTTTACAGAGGAGCTATTTCAGCAACTACTCGATAAGGGTATTGACAAAGCTTTTGTCACCTTGCATGTGGGTATCGGCACATTTCGCCCCGTAGAGACTGAGAACATCACCGAGCATGTAATGCACAATGAGTGGTGTGAAGTGCCTGAAGAAACGATCGCCAAGATCAAAGCCACAAAAGCACGAGGTGGTCGCGTAATTGGGGTTGGCAGTACAGCGGCAAGATCGCTAGAAAGCGCAAATTTCCAAGCTTTTAAGGGTAAAACTAATTTAATGATTTATCCAAGTTATGAATGGAAAGTGCTGGATGGGTTAATTACCAATTTTCATTTACCCAAGTCAACTTTATTAATGATGGTGTCATCATTTTTAGGCAAAGATGGACGCGAATTTTTAATGTCAATATATCAAGAGGCGATCGCTAAAGAATATCGCTTTTATTCTTTTGGTGATGCTATGTTGCTACTCAAATGAGAGACCGTGCAGCATTACTACTCATCCCTACAAGTACATTGCATAATTAATTTCGGGCGGTGCGATCGCGGTTAGCAACTTTTGAGTAATTCTAATTAGTAATAATCGTCTATAAGCTATTTCATGACTTACGCCAAAAATTCGACAGCGATCATAAAATTGTAAAAATATTTCTGCTAGCGATCGCGATAATTTATATCTATTTAAATTTGCTTTTTCTAGATTTTTGGAATTTTCTAAAAGTGAGGCGATTTCAAACTGTTGCATCAACAAACTAATTTCCGCAGGTTCTATAAAATCTAAAACTTTAGTTGTGCGGCTATGCTCTAAATCTACATCTGGGAGGAGATGAGCTAATCTGATTAATGCACAGCAACGAGCGTAGGCATATTGACAGATTGGGTCAGAGGATTTGATAGAAGGACTTATCAAAATATCAATTGGGTCAGGCTGCCAATCATTTAGAGCAAATAAATTCTCAGACATAAATTGCTCACTTAGAAAAATATTTAACCATCCCTTACCCAATGCCCTAATTTGCCATTGCAAAGATATTTTTAGATTTTGCGAACAAGCTTTTACAATTTCTTCGGCAATCTTTAAAGCACTTATGCCCAATTGATTAGAGATTGATAATGAGATTGCTGATGTGTAATGAGCATCATATTTGGGATAGCAAACATCAATCAAGATTTTACTAGGGTCTAGAGAAGTATCAAAAGCTAAACTAATGATATTAGCGATCGCTATTTGAATAGTTTGAGACGGCGAAATAAACTTCATAACTACCAATTAAGCTTTTTAGCTCCGACTTCGCTTAGCAAATATTGGCATTGTATTGGCATTATTTAGTGCGCGGTAAACGTAGAATATTTTGCTTTTTATGAAGTGGACTAAGTAGCTGATTGAGCGCTCTCAATTGTTCGGGTGTTCCCATCGAAATTAATACATCACCTTGTAAAATTTCAGTATTGCCATCTGGTCCCGCAATCACCTCACCATCAGCACGCCTTATTGCTAATACTAAAGCTCCCGTCTGCGATCGCAAACTCGCTTGCTTTAAGGAAACTCCGACATAATTCGACTCATCAATTCGATATTCTTCAATATAAAAAGATCGATCTGAGCCAGCAATAATACCATCGACAAAATCCATTACCTGTGGACGCAATGCTACAGCCGCCATGCGCTTACCACCTGTAATATATGGCGAAATAACTTCATCTGCCCCACCACGGCGCAACTTTTGCATCGACTCTTCTGTACTTGCTCTAGCGATCGCCCTAATTTCAGGATTTAAGGTCTTTGCCGATAACACTGTGTAGAGATTTTCGGCATCCGATGGTAAAGCCGCGACAATACAAACAGCGCGTTCAATCCCTGCGAGAAACAAAGTGTTGTCAAGCGCCGCATCTCCTTCCAATGCTATATAACCAGCTAGCTCAGCTAGTTCGATCGCCACAGGATCGCTATCAATCACCACAAATGAAATACCACCTTCAGCGGCAAATTCGGCGGTTACCTGTCGCCCTGTTCGCCCAAAACCGCAAACTATATAATGTTGATCTAATGCTTCCATGACTTTTTGTTGTCGCCTCGCCTGAAAAATATTATAAATATGACCATTGGCGATCGCCGCCGTAAACTGAGCCGCAATGTAACTAATGCTTAAAACGCCCATCACGATTAGCGCCAGTGTAAAGACACGCCCCTCAAAATGCAAAGGATTGGTTTCACCATAACCAATTGTGGCGAGGGTGATGATCGTCATGTAGAGTGAATCAAACCAACTCCACCCTTCGATCAGGCGATATCCCAATGTCCCAAGCGCTGTCAATCCAACTAAAATTCCTGCATTGGTCAATAAAGTTCGCTGATATTGAAGCAACTCACGCTGTAAAACTATTGGTTGCAACTGTTGGTAATTAAGCGAACTTTTAGGGGGCATATTTAATAATTTGGGTTATTCAAAATCTAAAATTTGAGAGAGTTGGGCAAAGCTTACCTCCTTAAATTTGGATTTTGAGATTATATTCATAATTAATTTAACTAAGAATCTAAGTGAAAAAATGTTAAGCTGCTTACAGCAATACTAATCGGGCTTAGAGGTATTTCTACTAAGATTGGCTATTACTTTAGTTTGGTTTATTTAGACTTTTTAAGTAATTACTCGCATTTAATCAAAGCCAGATATCTTAAGTTTGAATACTTAGTCCCCCATAGATGCTGTCACTCATGAGACAAGTATGACATCAGAGTCGCCTTCAGAAAACACACAAGCTAGTCGGATCGTAACTTCACCCTACCGTTCAGCTGTAGATATTAATGACAATAATTTAGAGAAGTTTCACAGTTGGACTGGGTATAACACTCATACAGATATGAGTAGTAACACAAAATTCCAAATGCGCGATTTTCATATCGATTTGGGTATGGCTGTTATTGGCTTCGGGGTGCTATGTGGGTGGGAATTGCGATCGCGCAAAATTGATTTTAAGGGAAAAACTCATATTATTTACGAGTTAAGAGGTGAAACCGATCCTCAAGTTGTGCCGATGTTGCGTCAAAACTGTAGTGATGAAATGGCAACATTTTTACATAGTCGCCTAACTAGAACTTTGGATTTTTTAAGATCTTGCTCGAAATTTTCTGGCATTCCTCATGTGCATATCATCTCTATTCGCAATCATTATGTGATGAGTGCAGTATGGCGACCATATCAAAATAAAATCTGGATGGTCCCTATTGATCAAGTCGAAGGATTGTCTTTCTCTGGTCATCTAATCTAATAATCTAAATGTCTATTCGGATTAACGGCGCTCGTTTGCTCAAGACTTCAACCGACTTATCAATTCGTCCCACTGCCAGTAAGGTTAGGGCGGCAGTTTTTAATATTTTGCAAACTCGGATCAAAAATGCAAATTGGTTAGATATTTGTGCTGGATCAGGTGCAATGGGGGCAGAGGCTCTGGCGAGAGGTGCTACTAATGTTGTGGGGATAGAGTTATCGGCGATCGCTTGTCAGATCATGAATGAAAATTGGCAAAAATTTGCAAAGCCAGACCAAAATTTTCAAATCATTAAAGGCGAGGTCGTTAAGACTTTGCCGAAATTACAACCAAAATTTTTCAATCTAGTTTACTTTGATCCTCCTTACCAAAGTGATTTATACCAACCTGTGCTTAAGGCTCTACCACCCTCGCTTACAGATAATGCATTAGTAATTGTGGAATGCGATCGCTTACGTCCTCTCCCTGATGTAATGGGCGATCTGATCTGTTGCGATCGCCGCCAGTATGGGCAAACAGCTTTGGTCTTTTATGAAAAAGAATAGACCCTACTCTAAGCATGATGACGATTACGATCCACTATCATAAAATTATTAAGAATCATAAATAAAAATCATCTATTTTCTTTGAGGGTCACTGAAGTGTTAGCTACAGAAACGTTCACAACTGGCGATCAACTTCTATCTCCCTTACAAAAGTCATGTCAAATATGGACATGGCGAGGACATAAAATTCAATATTCTGTGACTGGTAAAGGTACGCCCATTGTCTTAATTCATGGCTTCGGTGCATCAATCGGACATTGGAGAAAGAATATCCCTGCATTTGCCGAGGCTGGCTATCAAGTATTTGCAATTGACTTGTTAGGCTTTGGCGTTTCTGCTAAACCTGCTTTAGATTATTCACTAGAACTTTGGGAAGAACTACTCAAAGATTTTCATCAAGAATTGGTGCAGCAACCAGCCATATTTATTGGCAATTCGATCGGAGCTTTATTAGCGCTGATGGTAGTAACTAATCATCCTGAAATGGCAATCGCTGGTATTTTACTTAATGCCGCCAATGGCTTAAATCATCGCCCCGACGAACTAAATTTGCCCATACGCTTAATCATAGGTGCTTTTACCAAGTTAGTTAGCTCTGACAGAGTCGGCAAATTTGTGTTTAATCAAGTCCGCCGCAAGCAGAATATTCGCAATTCACTTCGTCAGATTTATCGCAATCATCAGGCGATCGATGATGAGTTAGTGGATATGCTCTATCAACCATCCTGTGATGAAGGCGCACAAAAAGTTTTTGCTTCGATTGTGACCGCTCCAGCGGGCCCTAGGACTTTAGATCTATTGGCAAAGGTAGAAAAACCTTTGTTAGTACTTTGGGGAGATGCTGATCCTTGGACTCCAATTAAGGGAGCGAAGGTTTATCAAGATGCAAGTAAAACTAAAGATATTCAAGTAATTACGATTCCCAATACAGGGCATTGTCCTCACGATGATCGCCCTGAAATTGTGAATGCTTTGGTGATTCACTGGTTGCAGAAATTGTTTGCTAATAGACTTTGATATAAAGTTCATCTAACAATTTGGGATAGCGAAATAAAGATCACTAAGTATCAAGTTTTATAGTTTGCCTGATCGCATTTCTGTCCAGAGATCTTTATATTGTAAAAGTGCAGATGGTGACAATTCGGATATCAACTCGCTCTTAGCTAAAACATCTGGCGAGAAAAACTTGATTGGATCAGTTTTGACACTATTGGGAATTAGATCTAATTCGCTGGATGGGCTAACTGCATCAGTCAAAGATGTAATTTGAACAGCGATCGCAGGCGTAAGACAAAAATTCATCCATTCAGCCGCCGCGATCGCTACTTCACCTTTGGGAATTACCCATATATCACTCCAAAGCGCCGTACCATCTTGAGGAATAACCACTTTGAGATCAGGATTTAGCTTTTTGGCTTTGTACATATCGCTTGTCCATCCCACTGCGGCTAGCGTATCGTCTGCCAATAGCGACTGTAAATAATTATCAGATGTGTAAGTTAAAACTTGAGAATTTAAGCTTTTAAGTTCTTGTCTGAGGGTGGCAATATCCGAACGCTCTGTTAAGTTTTCTTGTTGATAGGATTGCCCCATTTTTTTTAATACTAAGCCGATGACTTCACGTGCATCATCTGGCAATGTCAGTTTTTGATTTAGTTCCGATCTCCATAGGTCAGACCATTGTTTAATCTCAAATTTCAACTTGTCGCCTCGATAAGCGATCGCTGTTGTTCCCCACCGATAGGGAATGCCCCATACCTGATTGTTACGAGTCACGCTTTGCTGCCACATAGGCGCAAGTTTCTGCCATTGCGGAATTGTTTCCAGTAGCTTGGGAGTAAGCGGCTGAATTAAAGATTGAGCGATCGCCAGATCGAGCCAACTATCACCGATGCTAGTCAGTTGCGGTACTTTGTCTTTGTTACTAGTTGGATAACTTTTCAGTTCTTGCCAAAGTTTAGAAGGCAAATTCTCTGCTTTAAATTCTGTCTTCTTTTGAGAAGCTGTTTCAAACTGGTTAATAATTCTACTGGGTATCGCCCCCAACAAGCCCTGAATCCGTAAGCGTTCGCGTTGATCGAAAGGATTTGACAATTGGCATCCCCCAATAGATGCGATCGCAGCACCACCTACAACTAGAAACTTACGTCTATCCATGGATCTTTCTAAACATATCTCTTTCATTAAAGCAGAAAAGAAGAGATGACGCTTCGCGCCACTCCTCTTTTAGTTTTAGATATAGCGCAAAGCGCTTTAACTTATTTCACAAATGGACGCATCAGCAAATAGCCAGCCCCAAACGAAGTCAGCACGATCGCGACAATTGTAATTGTCAACACCCAACCGCTTAGTCCTGTCGATTCTTTAGATTCTTCCATAGACTCAATGCGTAGAGGGCGAGAAGAAATTTCTTCACGAATTTCTAACTTGGGTAGTACCTTTGGAGTTTGAGTTGGTATAGGTGTATCAAAACTAGCAAATGAACTGTCGTAGTATAGGTTCTCACCACTAACTGGCTCGTTAGAGGGTTGAGGGGCTGAGTCTGTGGCAAGTTGTCTTGCTCTAGAGATGGCTTCTTGGATAGCGTTAGTTGTTTGCTGAACAGCCGCCTTGCGAGGGCTAACTTGTGTTGTTGCTGGCTTTTCAGTAGGGCGAGGCTTTGACGCAGGAGGACGACCTTGAGGCTGAGGATTGCTTCTAGAGGGCGCAGGATTAACTTGGGAAGCGGCGCGCATACCTGCTAATACTTCCGATAGCTTTGCATCGGGCAAATTTGACTGAGTGAGAATTGCCTGAACTCGATCTGTCGATTGCGCGATTACTTCAAACTCTTGCAGCAGCATGTGATTTTGCTTAGTTAGCTGCTCATTTTGTAAATGAAAAAAAGATAACTTGGCTTGAGCAGACTGCAACTCGGCAGCTAGTTCTCGGTACACAGTCACAGGTACTGAAGCCTGATAACCAGATTGAGAAGTTGTAGGTTTAGAAACTACATTGGCTTGCATATGCGACAGCACCATAAACTGTGAAAAAATTTAGTCGAGACTATATCATATGACTTGCTACTTTTTTCGATTTATTGCCCACGTAAGTTTAAGTCGGTAAGCCGCGCCCATAGCCTTAAACTTACTTAAACTTGGATTTTCAAACCCTAGAGTCATGCTTTTATTACAATTTAGTACTTCTCACTATTGCCGTAAAGCTAGGCTAGCTCTTGGCTATAAGCAAATCCCCTATCATGTCGAAAACCTTACGCCTGGGCTGCATATTCTCCGAATTAAGCCGCTTTCAGGTTTGACTACTGTGCCTGTCCTTTTGCCACAACTAAAAAATTGTCCTGCGATCGTGGCTGACTCTACCGAGATTATTCGATTTCTTGAAGCTTATAAACCTGATCCACCACTTTATTTAGAAAATTCTTTACAACAAAAGGAAGCATTGCGTTTAGAAGATCATTTTGATGAGTCAATTGGTACGGCGACGCGGTTTGTTTACTATCAGTTTCGAGCTAATGAGGGCAAACAAATCGATCCTTCATGGATCAGTCAGCTCGTGATTTTGATCGTCCGATCGCAATATGGTATCAATGCTAAGTCTGCTGAGAGTGCATCTCAGAGAATTGCTAATGAGATCGCGATGTTGAGTGAATTTTGGCAAGATGGTTATTTAGTTGATGATCGCCTTAGTGTTGCCGATTTAACGGCTGCCGCCTTACTAGCGCCATTAGGTTTAATTCCCGCCTACCGCCGCGATTATCCTTGGCTATTTGAGAGGATTACGACAATTCATCAGCTTTGTAATGAGCCATTACCAAAAAATTGGTACGCTGAGCTTGGCATAACTTAATATATGAATTTCCCTGTAATCGGTAAGCTAAAAATAATTAGGTTCATAGTTTAGGTTCTCAAAGGCGATTAGAGCGAGTAGTGATATGGCTATTAATGTTAGCGAATCTTTATTTGAGCAGATTCTCGAATATCTTCAAGCGAGGACAGATGCAAGCGATCGCGTTGCTAAAAGCTTGCTAAAAACATTAGAAACTCTGGCTTCTAATGGTGCTTCTAGTATTTCTCCGCCAAAATCTAGTAGCGATCGCATTAATGATCCCGCATCCCAATTTGGACAAAAGCTGTTTGACTCATGGCAGGAGATCGCCGACTTACAAGTTGGCGAAAACTATTGGAGCTATCCTGTCATGTTTGAAGATTTAGCCGAAATAATGGAAATATCGGTTGATATTTTTGTTAAATATCTAGCAAATATCCAGATCGGTAGTTTGCAACTAATCCAAGGACGCGGGTACAACTATCAAATAAATGGACAACCTGCTGCTTCATTGACTTTTCATTCTGCTCCAACCCTCAAAAAAGCCGCAATTCCTAATGTTGCGGAAAATAAACAAGAACTGGGTGCAAAAAATAAAACTTTTAAAGTTGGCGATCGCGTATGTGTGAATGCTAATCGTCAACAATATGCCAATCACAAGGGCATCGTTGAGCAGGTAATTAGTGTAAGCTGCCGTGTCAAATTAGATAATGGTTGGACTGCTTTCTTACCCAATCATTGTTTAGATCACATTAAATAGAAAAGTGTAAAGCCTATCTCTATTTAGAATTGAAATCATGAAAAATATGACCTTTGAAGAAGCGATCACTTATACAGAAAATTTGCTTAAGCGCGGCGACGTAGAGGAATTACAACTAGAATCAGAAATTTCTACACTTGTGCAAACCTCAAATGGAGCGCGTGGATTCTTTGTATGCTTTTTGACAGGAGAATGGCAATTAGCAGACAATCCTAGCTCTGGCATTATAAAAGCCTTGCAATCTGAACCCAATGCGATCGCTGAACTTCTTGTCAAAAATCTTGCCATGTCAACCGCAATGGCAATTGTCCATCAACGCGCTGGTAACTTAGAACAAGCTCAAGGTTCTAAACGTGTAGCGAAGCGCACCGCACTTTTAATAGAGAAAGTAGATTTAGTGGAAGTTCGGACAATTGCCGCACAGATGCAGAATTCTGCAAGTACAAACACTGGAGAATATGTATCTTTTCTAGAAAAATGGGGATACGATGTTGAACAAAAACAAGCGATCGCTAATGTATTAGCTAATGTTTGATCCTGTGTTCGATTCAAGATTTGAAGAAGCGATCACGCAGTTTAATAGCGGTGATTATTATGCCTGCCATGATACTTTAGAAGCGATTTGGAATGATTCTTGGCAGAGCGATCGGGCTTTTTATCAAGGTATTTTACAAATTGCGGTTGGCTTATATCATCTCAAAAGTCAAAACTGGTATGGCGCAGCAATTCTTCTAGGCGAAGGTACAAGTCGATTACCCTCATATCTGCCTGAATATCAATCCATAGATGTTGAGAATTTACTAGAAGACAGCTTGCACATATTAAGAACTGTGCAGACGAATGGAAAAGAAGGAATCGGAGAGACTTTAAAACAAATTGAGCAGGGAGATTTAAAGATTCCTAAAATCTCTAAATATACGTCTGAATATAGGAATACATGACTTGGGAACTTTCTGATCTTCTTCGCGCGATCGCTACAACTATCGTCATCAGCATTCATGCTTCCCATCCTTGGTGGTTCGGAGTACATGACACAACTACCATCAATCCTGAAATCTTTTTTGCCACCTTCATCAATCAAGTGGGGCGTTGGACAGTACCAATGTTTGTGATTTTGTCTGGCTTTGCTTTAGCTAAATCTGAAGAAAAGCGTCCTTTTGATCTGAAAATCTTTATCCAACGCCGCCTATGGCGGATCGTACCGCCGTATCTTCTATTTACTTTGCTTAATGTCCTAGGGCAATCAAAATTTTTAGAAGCAGATTGGCTAGAGCGGGGACAGCAAATCTGGCAAGCGATCGCTACAGGTATGGGTGATTATCATTTGTACTTTTTGGGAATCATTTTGCAATGCTATGTGGTTTATCCGCTCTTACGACGCATTCCTTTTACTGTAAAGAATTTATATATATTACTAATCATCACTTTTACGCTATTTAGTTTGAGATGGATATCCGCTACTTTTGGATGGTTGTCAAATATTACGGACTTCCTACCCGATGGAAATCATGTGATCTTTTGGTTGTCGTACTTCCAAATCGGAATTTGGCTCGCCACCGATCAGGAATGGACTAATCAGCTTGAACCAAAATGGCGATCGCGCACATGGGGATATTTATTTGTGATCGCTGCTAGCTTAGAATTAAGCGAATTCTATGGGACTGCCCTATACAAAAATTCTGCTGAAGCCGTTGGTCACTATACTCGCCCAACTGTAGTGTTAATGACGTTGACATTCTTGCTATGGACAGCCTCTTGGCAAAGTTGGCAAGTTAGCTCCATGCCAGCTTCTATTCAAAAGCTATGGCAATTCATTCATCCACAGATTAAAATTTCTGCTAATGCTAGTTTCACCACTTATCTAATTCATGTGTGGATACTAAGAGCGATCGCACCCTTAGAAATAGTTGGTGGGATTCTATTCGTTCCATTAGCAACAGCTTGTTCTTGGTTTATAGGAATTAGCGTGTGGAAATTAATGAATCGCCTCCAACAGGTAAAAGGCAATCAACTAAAAAGCAACTAAAAAGTGCCAAGTATTCTCTACCTGCTGATAAAAGTTGTTGTTGAGTGGTCACTAGTTTAGTTAAAGCGCCGCCTTGCACGTCTAGGTCTTAGATTTGCCTTAAACCTAGTAGCAATGATTATATTGAACTTCTTTGCGAAACCTATAGACAAAACATCCTACATAGGATTATAATTGCTAATCGTGACTAAAAACAGAAACTAAGAAAAACAAACCAGTGAAAGCTGAAATTTGGTTTCTTAAGTCTGAGTTACGCATTGGTATAGAAAAACAAAGATATTCAAAAGCTTTTAATCTATAACAACCAACCCAAGAGATTGTGTTTCTCACGTCTAGTAATTTGACTAGACATCTTTCGTAAGTCGTCTCGAAGCCCCTTAACCAGTCTTCAAAGCAAATACTTCTTACTTAGATCGAAACCGATCTCTTTTGAGCCTGTCAAAAATCTGCGGAAAACCTAATTTAGGTTCAAGTCTGCAAGCCAAGCAAGCGGAGCTAATTTTAATGACTGTCGGAATTCTCGGCACAAAACTTGGGATGACCCAAGTATTCGATTCGGATGGCAATGCTGTTCCTGTAACCGTTGTCCAAGCAGGTCCCTGCACAATTACACAAGTCAAAACTGAAACCAAAGAAGGCTATCAAGCCATTCAAATTGGTTATGGTAAGACTCGTGAAAAGTTACTTTCCCAACCAGAGTTAGGACATTTGAAAGTGTCAGGCTCTGAAGCCGTAAAGCACTTACGCGAATATCGTTTAGATAATGTTAGTGACTACTCAATCGGACAAACTCTAGATGTTAGTCAGTTCAAGGATGGCGACATCGTTGACGTGATTGGTATTAGCATTGGTAAAGGTTTTGCTGGTTATCAAAAACGTCACAACTTTGCTCGTGGTCCAATGTCTCACGGTTCTAAAAATCACAGACAGCCTGGTTCGACTGGAGCAGGTACAACCCCTGGTCGTGTATACCCTGGTAAGCGCATGGCAGGTCGCCTTGGCGGTAAGCAAATTACTGTTAAAAAGTTAATTGTTGTCAAAGTCGATGCAGTAAACAATGTGCTGCTGATTAAAGGAGCAGTTCCCGGTAAACCCGGCGCATTGCTTAATGTCATTCCTACCGTAATTATTGGCAAGGCTAAGAAGTAATAGCTAATTAGTTTGGCTAAGTAATTTGGCTAAGTAGTTTGTTTGTGAGATCGAGAGAATTTAAGTTATGCCCATAGTAAAAGATTGGACAGGGACAGAAGTTGGTGAAATAAGCCTTGATTTGCGAGTTGCTAAAGAAACAACAGCAAAAGGTTTAGTTCATCGTGCCCTTGTCAGACAATTAGCCAATGCCCGCCAAGGCACATCAAGCACCAAGACCCGTTCTGAAGTTCGCGGCGGCGGTCGCAAGCCTTTTAAGCAAAAAGGTACAGGTCGGGCTCGTCAAGGTTCGATTAGATCACCACTCATGCGTGGTGGTGGTGTTATTTTTGGGCCAAAGCCTAGAAGTTATGAAACCAAGATGAACCGCAAAGAGCGCCGTCTTGCACTACGTACCGCATTTGCCAGCCGCACTGCTGATTTGATCATTGTTGAAGATTTTGCGATAAATCTCACTCAGCCCAAAACCAAAGAGCTATGTCAAGCGCTTGAGCGTTGGGGTGTGACCGTGGGTCGCAAGACCTTGATCATCACAGATCGGAAAGATGAAAATGTGGTTTTGTCTGCTCGTAATATTGAAAAGTTGCAACTGATTGCAGCCGATCAACTTAACATCTTCGACATTATTAATTCTGAGAAAATTGTGGCAACTCGCTCAGCGATCGCCAAGATTCATGCAGTCTATGGTGGCGATGAGAAGTTGGTAGCAACTGTTAAAGAAGCAGAATAACGGAATCTGAGTAAAAGAAAGAAGAAATCATGGCTAAGATCCCTACCAGTTTCGATCCCCGTCGCTTGCCCGACATTATTCGTCGCCCTCTGCTCAACGAAAAGGCAACCCAACAGCTAGAAAGCAACAAGTACACATTTGATGTTGTGCATGATGCTACTAAGCCTGAAATCAGAGCTGCCATTGAGAGTCTCTTCTCGGTCACAGTTAAGAAAGTGAACACCCATAACCCACCTGCTTCAGCGCGTCGTGTTGGTAAGTTCGCAGGTAAACGCGCTCAAATCAAAAGAGCGATCGTGACTCTAGCTGAAGGCAGCAAAATCGATTTGTTCCCAGATGTATAAAAATCAGGTTGAAGATAGCCTTAGCTATTTTTAATTTGATAAAAGCAAAACAAGAGAACCATTCTTTAACAACATTAGACAATTATGGGCGTTCGTGCATATAAACCGTATACCGCAAGTACAAGACAAACCGTTGTCTCAGACTTTGCGGAAATCACAAAATCAGAGCCCGAAAAGTCTTTAACCACTCACGTTCATCGTAAAAGAGGACGTAATAACCGTGGTGTAATCACTAGTCGTAGACGTGGCGGCGGTCACAAGCGTCTATATCGGATTATCGATTTCAAGCGTAACAAGCGTGACATGGTAGCTGAGGTAATTGCGATCGAATACGATCCCAACCGCACTTCGCGGATTGCTCTTCTTCAATACGAAGATGGCGAAAAGCGTTACATTCTCAGCCCTAAAGGCATAGCTGTTGGCAACAAAATCCAAGCAGGCACAAGCGCTATTTCCTTCGAGATCGGCAATGCTATGCCCCTATCGAATATCCCTTTGGGTACGATTGTGCATAACGTTGAGATGACTCCTGGTAAGGGTGGTCAAATCGTGCGCTCGGCTGGTGCTGGTGCTCAAATCGCTGCAAAAGATGGTAATTTCGTTACCCTCAAACTTCCTTCTAGCGAAGTTCGCCTGATTCGCAAAGAATGCTTTGCGACGATTGGACAAGTTGGCAACCTCGATCACAGCAACATCAGCTTAGGTAAAGCAGGTCGTAGCCGTTGGTTGAACCGCCGTCCCAAAGTTCGCGGTATGGCGATGAACCCGATCGATCACCCTCATGGTGGTGGAGAAGGTTGCGCTCCTATCGGACGCAG
>JAYVVP010000354.1:0-8288 GCA_043786935.1 Pseudanabaena sp.
CATTACTCGTAGGTACATCTTCTTCTTCAGTCCAAAGATGTTGTGAAATTTGTTCATGGCTAAGTAATTGATTGGGATGGAACATAAAATGTTCTAAAAGTTGATATTCTCTTTCGGTTAAGGCGATCGCGATTTGTTCTCTATATACGACTTGATTAGCGCGATCAAGTTCCAAATCACCATAACTTAGTCGTGCGGGTTCATTAATTGGCATGATCGGTGTCGGTGTACGCCGCAGCAAAGCTCTTACTCTGGCTAGTAACTCACGCAATTCAAAAGGCTTAACAAGATAATCATCGGCTCCACTATCTAAACCATCGACGCGATCGTCAAGTGTATCTTTGGCGGTAAGAATTAGCACTGGTGTGCGATCGCCTTTTTGACGCAATTGGCTACAAATCTCGATTCCCGATTTTTCGGGCATCATCCAATCTAAAATCAGCAGGTCATACTCACCTGTCTGAGCAAGTTCCCAACCGCGATCGCCACTATTAGCACTATCGACTTCATACCCTTGATTGGTCAAAATCCGTTGCAATGGTTCCGCCAGTTCTTCTTCATCATCTACCAATAAGATTCGCATGAGTTATCGTTAGTTACGCAATAGGGTCTTTTATCTTGAGTGCAGTCTATACTACTCGTTGCAGTCAATTTATTAATCTAGCAGTTTCTAAAGTTTGCTATGATTCATCCGTATAGATTAGGCGTAAGCCCCAAATAGCTATGACAAACTCTACTAATATGTTAGCCGCAAATCTTACAGATGCCTATGAGATTTGTGATATGGAACCGCTTCAGGGTAAAAGCTTAGAGCGATTTTACTTGCCACTGTTAGAAGCGAGAAATAGTGAGGCAATCACTCAGGTTGGGCAAATTTTGCAGCAGCAAAAAACAGAGTCATTTTGTACGATTTTATTTACGGGGCATCGTGGTTGTGGCAAAAGTACAGAACTACGACGGATTGAAGATAAGTGTAAGGATCAGTATTTGACTGTCTTTCTAAATGTGGAAGACGAAACTGATATTAATGATTTGGATTATATTGATATCTATTTAATGGTAATCGGGCAAGTAGAGCAGGCTTTACGGGAGCTAAAAATCTCTTTTGACAAGCAATTACTTCAGAGTGTAGAAGATTGGTTCAAAGTAGTTACGACAGAAGATGAGAGATCAGTGGCGCTGTCTCTAGATATTGAAGCATCAGCTAGTTTGGGTAGTGAGGCTTCGTTTTTTGCCAAGCTTTTATTCAAGTTAAAGGGTGTTTTTAAGAACTCCTCATCTCAAAAAACAACCATAAGGGAAACCTTGAAAAAAGAGTTTACCCGTATGAAAGGAGACATCAATTTTTTGTTGGGAGATGGGCTGAAAAAATTGCGGAAAAAGTTTCCCAATTACAAAGGCTTTTTAGTGATTGTCGATAATCTTGACCGCTGTCCTCTTGCAGTTTCTGACAAGTTGTTTTTTGACTATGCAGCACAGCTTACATCATTGCACTGTTCAATGATTTACACAGTTCCAATCTCGGCTCTTTATTCATCGCGTGGTTTGAGTAATTCCTTTGACGATCCGCATATTGTACCGATGGTGAATATTTATGAACTTGATCGAGCTAAATATCCCTTAGAGTTCAATCAAAAAAGTTTAGAAGCGGTTGCTAAAATCATTGAGAAACGGGTAGATGTGGATGTGATTTTTGGTTCACGCCGTGAGTTAATGGAATTAGTAAAGGCAAGTGGTGGGCATATTCGGCAATTGATGCAGTTGATGCAAAGAGCTTGTTTGACGGCTAGTGGTCGTGAACATGACAAGATTTTGGCTGATGATGTGGAATATGCAATTAAGCAACTTCAGTTTAGTTTGGAGCGATCGCTATCTAATAAAAAATATTTTACTGAGTTAGCTTATATTGCCTTAAACAAAGATTTTTCTGATGAAGAAGATGTTAAAGTCCAGATGCTTTATAGTACGGCGGTTTTAGAATATAACGGTAGCGATCGCTGGAATTATCCCAATCCTTTACTTATGCGTAGCAATGCTTTCACCAAAGCCATTAGTATCCTCCCAACGCTCTAACGCTGATCGCGCTCAGATTATTTTGCTTCTAGAGCAAAATCAGGAAGTGTTTCAGATTTTGCTTGCCTTTGTGCAGATGTCCAAAGGGTTTAAGGTGGCGTTTGCTGAAATTAATTTTCCACCTGATATTGATATTTTGATCGCGGCGTTGCAGGAGCATCCCAAATGCCAAGCCATTCAGTTTTTGGTTCTACGTTTTGATGACCCAGATTTACGATTTCTATTGGAGTCAATCAAGCAAGAGTTAGTAAATATCGAAATTCAGCCTGACAAAAAATTAGTTTTGATTTTGCAAGGTCTAGAAAAAACGATCTCCTACAGTGGCGACAATCCGCCAATTTTAACCAATCTCAATTATGCCCGTGATTCTTTCCCTGTGGTGATTCCTCATCCCGTCCTATTTGCTTTGCCTGAATATGCAGTAACCCGAATCGCACAGTTTGCGCCCGACTTTTGGGCATGGACATCGGCAACCTTTCGATTTCAAACTCCTCCCGAAACCCGCGATCGCCTAACTTCGGAAGCCTCTAACTTTTCTCGCAATCCCAATCGCTTTTTTGCTAACCCCGAACAAGGAGAGCGCATCGATTTATTGGAAAGACTATTGCAAGAATATCCTGAAGATACGGAAGCAAGTAGCCGCACAAGGTTAGAGTTACTCAATCAATTAGGGCAAGCACATCAATCAATTCGTGAGTTTGATAAAGCAAAGTTCTATTTTCAACAGGCGATCAATCTTAGTAGTGAGATTGTTGACAAACGTAATGAAGCTGAGATTTTATTTAATTTAGGCAGTATTTATTTGGATTTAAGGGAATTTAAGCAATCCCGTTCACTATTTAAAAAATCCTTAGATTTACAAACTCAGATAGGAGAGCGTAGAAATTCGGCACCCAACTATCATATGTTGGGAATGGTAGCCGAAGAATTGCGAGAATATGAAGAAGCGCGGCAAAATTATCAACAGGCTCTCGCGATTAAAATCGAATTTGGCGATCACTACGAACAAGCTGCCACATACCACCAATTGGGAATGGTTGCTCAAAACTTGCGAGAATATGAAGAAGCGCGGCAAAATTATAAAGAGGCACTGGCGATCTACATCGAATTTGACGATCGCTATGAACAAGCTGGCACATATCACCAGTTGGGAATAGTAGCCCAAGCATTGCGAGAATATGGAGAAGCTCGGCAAAACTATCTACAGGCTCTCGCGATCTTTATCAAATTTGGCGATCGCTACTCCCAAGCCAGCACATACCACCAGTTGGGAAGAGTAGCCCAAGCATTGCGAGAATATAGAGAAGCGCGGCAAAACTATCTACAGGCTCTCGCGATCAAAATCGAATTTGGCGATCGCTACTCTCAAGCTGGCACATACGGACAATTAGGACTATTAGCAGAAGCAGAAAACAACTTCACTGAAGCAGGTCAAAATCTGTTACAAGCCTTAGAAATCTTTGCTCAATTCCAAGATCAGCATAGTGTGGGAATGACTGTAAATAATCTCTCTCGCATCTATCAAACTACCCAAGACCAGAGTCTATTAGAATCAATGGCAAAGGTTTTAGGCATGACTGTTGAAGATATCTTATCAAGGCAAAATTAAAAAGGAAAAAATGGATGATAATACTTATCAAGATTTAGCTGAAGTATAATAAATTTAAGTGTTTAGCTGACTAAGAACATGACCACCATCCCCGAAACGACCTTTACTAAAATTTTAGAAGCAGCCGATCGCCTTCAATTAGAAGATCAAGAAGACTTGATTCGGATTTTACAAAACCGACTACGCGACAGACGCAGAGCCGAACTGATTCAAGACGTACAAGAAGCTCAACAAGAATTTGCACTCGGTGAATGTAAACCCGTAACACCAGCACAACTCATGGAGGAACTTCTTGCGTGAAATTTGCATTATTGCGCTCTAACGCCTTTGTCCGTGCGGCTCGAAAAACCCTAAAAAAACAACCAGAATTAGCCTCGAACATTCAAAACACCTTAGAACTACTATCCACCGATCCATTTCATCCTCGTTTAAGAACTCATAAACTAAAAGGAGGCTTTCTGGAATCATGGTCATGTAGTGGAGGGTATGACTTGAGAATTATTTTTAAGTTTGTAGAACATCAAGAATCACAGGCAATCCTTCTAGAGACAATTGGCACACATGACGAAGTTTACTGATGTTGTAGCAAAACTATCAACAGGCTCTGGCGATCAAAATCGAATTTAGCGCTATGTCCAAACAATCAATTGAGAGATTTTAACTTTAATTATTTTTTCTTAGTTTACATTTTTTTCTAATCTAAGCATGGCACACTTTAGACTTTCCTCAATAGAGAAAAGAGAAATATGCGATCACCACAGACATTAAGATCGTGTTAATCTAGCTGTTTAGAATTGATTTAAAGAATTGCCATGACTGGATTTGTTGGGCTGCACGTTCATACGGAATATAGTTTGCTGGATGGGGCTAGCCAAATCCCTGACATGGTTAATCGTGCGGTCGAACTAGGAATGCCCGCGATCGCCTTAACCGATCATGGGGTAATGTATGGGGCGATCGAGCTAATCAAGGTATGCAAATCGAAAGGTATTAAGCCAATTATTGGTAACGAGATGTATGTCTTAAATGGGGACATTACCATCCAATACAAGAGAGAAGAGAAAAAGAGAAAATATCATCAATGCGTTCTCGCTAAGGATACACAGGGCTATCGAAATCTCGTTAAGTTGACCACAATTTCTCATTTGCAAGGCTATCAAGGTAAAGGGATTTTCGCGCGTCCTTGCATTAATAAAGATTATTTACTTCAATATAAAGAAGGCTTGATGCTTACTTCTGGATGCTTAGCGGGAGAAGTTCCCCAAGCAATCATGAATGGCGATCCAAAGTTAGCGCGGGAAGTGGCGGCTTGGTATAAAGAACATTTTGGTGAGGATTATTATTTAGAAATTCAAGATCATGGCTATCCTGAAGATCGAGTTGTGAATGTGGAAATTTGCAAGATTGGCAAAGAATTAGATATCCGAGTAATCGCCACGAATGACTCTCACTTTACTTCTTGTATGGATGTGGAAGCCCATGATGCGCTGCTCTGTATCCAAACTGGAAAATTAATTTCTGATGAGAAGCGCCTCCGCTATAGCGGTATGGAATATTTCAAATCCTATGATGAGATGAAACGCCTTTTTCGCGATCATTTGGAAGATGATGTAATCGAAGAAGCGCTTGCGAATACTCTCCATGCTGCGGCGAAAGTCAAGCCCTATGACCTGATGCGCGATCCTCATGCGGCTGATTATCCGATTCCTGACGGGCATACTGCGGATACTTATTTTGAAGAGGTGACATGGCAAGGTTTGCTGCAAAGATTTAATGCGAAAACCCATGCCGAGATTTCGCAAGAATATCAAGAACGCTTGCGTTTTGAACTTGGTATTATTATGCAAATGGGTTTCTCAACCTACTTTTTAGTGGTTTGGGATTACATCAAATATGCTAGAGACAAAAAGATTCCTGTGGGTCCAGGACGGGGCAGTGCGGCGGGTTCGTTGGTTGCCTATTCGCTGGGTATTACCAATATTGACCCGATTCATCATGGACTTCTATTTGAGCGATTTCTCAATCCCGAACGGAAATCAATGCCTGATATTGATACTGACTTCTGTATCGATCACCGTAGTGAGTTAATTGAATATGTAACCCAACGCTATGGACAAGAGCGTGTCGCCCAGATTGTCACCTTTAATAGATTGACTTCAAAAGCAGTTCTCAAAGATGTGGCAAGGGTGTTAGACGTGTCCTACAGTGAATCTGACAAAATGGCGAAAATGATTCCTGTTTCGCGTGGGAAGCCAGCCAAGTTGAAGGTAATGATTTCTGAGACTTCACCTGCACCAGAGTTTCGCGATCGCTACAAAAATGATCCGAAAGTATTTGAGTGGCTAGACATGGCGATGCGGATCGAAGGTGTGAACAAAAGCTCAGGTGTTCATGCCGCAGGAGTGGTGATTTCGCCGTTTCCATTGGATGAAGTTGTGCCATTGCAACGCAGCAATGAAGGTCAAGTAGTGACGCAATACACGATGGAAGATTTAGAATCTCTAGGTCTGTTAAAAATGGACTTCTTGGGATTACGGAACTTAACAACCATTGAGCATACCAGTAAGCTAATTCGCAACAATCAAGATCCCACTTTTCATATTGATGCGATCGCGCCAGATATGTCCACTGAAGCAAATCAAAAAACCTACAAGCTCCTAGAAAAGGGCGATCTAGAAGGTATCTTCCAATTAGAATCTTCAGGAATGAAGCAAGTTGTGAAAGATCTTAAACCTTCTAATATTGAAGATATTTCTTCGATTCTTGCCCTTTATCGCCCTGGCCCATTAGATGCAGGACTGATTCCCAAATTTATTAATCGTAAACATGGTCGTGAAGCGATCGAGTATCAGCATCAAAGCTTAGAACCTATACTGAATAATACTTATGGCGTATTGTGTTTGGCAAAAGGGACATTAATTGCTAAGCCTGATGGTACAAGCACAGTCATTGAAAATATTCGTAAGGGTGATGTAGTTCTCTCATCTGATGGGAAACAAGTATGGACAGCAAAAGTTGCTAAACAATGGCAAAGTGGAGTTAAGTCTATTGTCAAGATTACACTTTCTACTGGTACGGAAATCTATTGCACTCCAGAACATCGTTTTCTAACACCACAAGGCGACCAGTTTGCCTATGAGTTAAAGCCTCTAACTGAAACTGAGGAACAGATCATTTATGGCTCAATGCTTTTTCAATTAGATGCAAATTCGTTAAAAGAAATAATTCCTGTATTTGTAGTAGCCGTTGAAGAGTGGGGAACTGCTGAATGTTTTGATATCGAAATGAAAGATCAAAGTTCTCCTTATTTCCTTGCCAATGGAATTGTCACTCATAATTGTTATCAAGAACAAATCATGAAAATGGCGCAAGATCTGGCGGGTTATTCCCTAGGGGCTGCGGATATGTTGCGGCGGGCGATGGGTAAAAAGAAACCTGAAGAGATGGAAAAGCAGCGATCAATATTCCTTGATGGTTGTGCTAAAAATGGAATTAAGTCAGAGATTTCTAATGACCTATTCGATCAGATGGTGATTTTTGCCGAATATTGCTTGAGCTACGATACGCTCGTGCGAACTGTTGAATACGGTTTGATGCCGATTGGAAAACTTGTCGAACATCAAATCGAATGTCATGTTTATAGCGTTGATGAAAATGGATTGATTTACACACAACCGATCGCGCAATGGCACGATCGCGGCAATCAAGAAGTATTTGAATATGAACTAGAAAATGGCGATCGCATCAAAGCCACTAAGGATCATAAGTTTATGACGACAGACGGTGAGATGCTGGCGATCGATGAGATTTTTGAGCGTGGGTTAGATTTGGCAGTAGCAAAATAAACTAGAAAGGTGATCACCTCCCTCAAAGTGCCAAGGATTCGTAAATTAATAATTAACCCAAGTTGCTACCTATTCGTTCAAAACATAATTTAAAACGAAAAATATTAGATACTTACATAAAAACAGTGCTGTTTAGCGGTTGGCGAGGTTATTTTTACCTTGTTTTAAGGCAATTTTTGATAGGTAGCAACTTGGGTTAATTACTGATGTTGAGATGAATAGCGATAAATAAGATCTTGGAAAGTAGCAGACAAAAAAAGTGATGGACTTAGCTTTTTACTTGTCATGAAATTATTTTGTAATTTACCGATCACGTCTTAATACTGGAGTCTCTAATATCTCTCTTACTCGCCAACCTGATTTATATCTACTGAAAAGAGTAGATTGTTTTATACCTGTTACTTTTGACCATTCTTTTAAACTCAAGGTATGACCATTGTGAGTTAAAAGTATCTCTCCTTTTTCACCCTTGGTTTTATTGTTTATATCGTCAACAGCCTCTAGATAAACAGAAGCGGCAAAAGTAATTCCTTCTAATATGTCCTTAAGTGTTCCCATATATTTTTTTATTCTTATTTATAACTCCAAAATTAGTTAAATCTTGTATTGCTGTAATTATATATAGTCAAGAAATATTGAAATATCAGTTGAAAAATGGCGATCGCATTAAAGCCACAGAGGATCATACTCCCTTCCCAGTGAAAAACTAGACACTTGAAAAGCCGACTTTCCAGTCTTCTGGGTTCTAATATATGTCTAAT
>JAYVVP010000355.1:0-21150 GCA_043786935.1 Pseudanabaena sp.
CCCGTAGTGTAATTAATTTTATGCCTAACTACGAAACCATAACGCGTCTATTTCGTGATTATGACACTTTGATTGAGAAGTTTCAGACTGATACGGCTAAAAGTGAAAAAGAAGAAGAAGAGTTAGTCCCCCTACTCTATTCGCAATTGAATGCCAACGAGCAAGTGGAAGGTTATCAAGCTTTTGATTTCAGCACTCTAATTTCACTGCTACAAATTCCTCACCTTGATCTCGAAGCTGAAATTGCAGCCAGAAGTGCAAACCCACTCAGCGATCGCGACTGGCTAGTAATCCGCGATCGCATCAGAGTTGGCAAGAAATGGTTACAGGACTACGCTGATGAAGAAGAAAAATTAGTTCTCTATCTCGACTCCATGCCTGAGAAAGCAAGCACGCTCACCGCAGAGCAAGTAAATTACTTTGAGATGTTAGTAACTAATCTTGAAGCTGATGTCAATTGGGAAGGTGAAGAACTGCAAACGCTACTATTTAGCACATCCAAGCAAGTCGAAATTTCTCAGAAGAGCGCTTTTGCGGCTGTTTATTTCACTTTTTTAAATAAGGAACGCGGTCCTAAGGCAGGCAGTTTACTTTCTTATTTGGAAAAAGATTTTGTGATTCAGCGACTTAAAGATGCGATCGCCCTAAATCTTGCACCTACAACTTAATTGCAAGCCCAACTCCTACCGCAACTTACTTTTAAACCCACCACAAAAACAATATAAAACCCATTGCGGGGCTGCGCCCTGCGCTCCTTCTTGTGGCGGATTTTTAGTGACGCATTTGATAAAAATAACTGCTGTAAGTGAAATCAAAACTTTGCACCACATTAAAAATGGTTTTTGTAAGTTTTAAGCGGCTTTCAATTTCCTTGGGCTGGACGGACAAACCACAAACTTTGCTTTCCATCATGGGAAATGCAATCGAGAATCATATTTTTGACCTTAATTGGTAGTTGTCCATTTCTTCGAGTGCGCCGCAAACTACTTGGTGAACATTCCAAAATTTTAGAAATTTCGATAGTTGTCCAGAGCCGAGTAAACAGATCATCTGGGAAAGAAGACATACTTTGAGCTAGTTCCTTCCATGACTGAACATAAGCTTCAGTTGCCTCAGTATGCTGAATTACGGTTTCACTGTCTACACTGCTAGTGTTGACTTCTACTAGTGCGGGAGGGCGCGCATCTAACTCGCCATAAATATCAGTATCAATATAGACTTGCACGTTGAGTATGTCATCCCAACTTTTAAGAAAGTCAGCTTCATTTTCTACTGCTAAACTATTTGAGTAAATTGGCAAAATTTCATCTTGAAAGTGGGTGTTATCTTCATCTCCACTTACTTCAGAAATTATCTTTTTTAAAGACTTAATTACATCTTTTTTATTATGATAATTATAAAGCTCAATAATCTCTTTGATTAATAAGGCAATCGCATTTGGCACGGCTAACATTACCGTATCCGATTGCTGTTTTGATTGGGAAGGATCGACCACAGGAGAAACCCAAGTAAAATTGCTGTGGAACTAGAGGAAAATTTTAAACGAAGCTGTAATTTTAAAAGTATAACGCTAGTCTCTATGGAGACACCAACTATTCATTGATTTGAAGATAAGCTAAAGCACGTATCTATGTTTAAATCTAAATTTTCGATTATTTATTCCGATCTCTTTCGGGAACATGACACTGGTATTCATCATCCTGAAAAAGCTGGGCGACTTATTGCCATAGTTGAGGCTTTAAACAATTCTGCGATCGCCTCGCAATTAGTTTGGCAAGAGCCAGTAGTTAGGGAAAGTATTTTACAAGAAGTACGCCGCTTTCATAGTGCCGAATACATTGCATCTTTGCAAGCACTCACTGATCGCGGTGGCGGGTATATTGATGGAGACACGATCGCATCTGCTCGAACTTATGATGTGGCGTTATTAGCCGTAAGTGCTTGGCTTGATGGTATCGATCTTGTCCTAAAGTCAGGTCGTCCAGCATTTGTGCTAGCGCGTCCCCCCGGTCATCATGCACGCGCTCATTCAGGAATGGGTTTTTGTATTTTTGGTAATGCCGCGATCGCGGCGATGTATGCTTGCGATCGCTTAAATCTTAAGCGGGTAGCGATTCTCGATTGGGATGTGCATCATGGCAATGGCACACAAGAAGCAGTTTGGGATCGTCCCAACATAGCCTATATCTCCACGCATCAAGCGCCATTTTATCCGATGACAGGACACAAAAATGAGACAGGTGCTCATAACAATATTTTGAATATACCCATGCGATCGGGTTCAGCGATCGCCGAATACTTACCTGTTTTTGAAGATCAGATCATGCCATTTTTGCAAAAGTTCAATCCTGATTTATTAATTGTGAGCGCAGGATTTGACGCTAATGCTGATGATCCTCTAGCAAGTATTTTGCTCAAACCAGAGGACTTTGGTACGTTTACGAAACTCTGCTTAGAAGTAACTCCTAAGATTTTGTTTGGCTTAGAGGGTGGATATGACTTTGATAGCCTATCGAGATCGGTCCTTGCTGTAGTCGAGCAATGCTTATAAAAATAGAGAGACGCAATGCGTCTCTCTATTAAGAAAAAAAAGGACGCGATGCGTCCTTTTTTTCTTAACCTTCTTTGTTGATGAAAGGCAGTAATGCAACTACACGAGCTTGTTTAATTGCTGTCGTCAATGCACGCTGTTGCTTTGCAGTTAAACCTGTAATGCGGCGGGGCAAGATTTTGCCACGCTCAGTGATGTATTTACGCAGTAATTCGACATCTTTATAGTCGATTTTGGCAGCAGGCGCGATCGGGGAGAGGCGCTTGCGATAAAAAGAGGAGTTCATTGCCATGATTGGGATTACGCGGTTTGGGTTATTGGATTAATGGACTATTTGATTTCGATTACTTGATTTCTTTGTGAACAGTGTGAGAGTTGCAATGAGGACAGAATTTTTTGAGTTCTAATCTTGCAGTGGTATTACGACGATTTTTCATGGTCGTATAACGAGACACACCAGGCGATCGCTTGTTGGCATTGGTGCGACATTCGGTACATTCCAGTGTAACTACGAGACGAACACCTTTGTTTTTAGCCATTTTTTTAGTTGTGAGATTACTTAAAAGTGCGATCTACAAGTATTACATAGAATCAACCTGTTTCTACGTCAACAGGAAAATTGGCATCAAAAACTTGAGTGATCGTATAAGCACACACTTGAGGTAAATCTTTGTAATCTAAAGGTGTTTCTCGCACCACCAGATCCAAAGCTGACTCATAACCTTCTGCCATTGCTTCTTCTAAATAAGGCTTCAGGCTAGGATTTTTTATGATTAACTTTTGAATCTGCCGTCGTTGCTCACGAATAGTCGATCTCCAACTTTTACCACGCAAATCTGGCTGTAAATCCCACTTTAGTATATACCCCAGTAAAATTGCTAAGCGATTTTCCAATTCTGACCTTTGCTGGTTGCCCAAAGATTCAATCTCTTCTGCTAAGTTTTTTAAATCTAACCTATCAAGTTTACCCAAGCGCAAACTCTGAACCTGATCAACTGTCCAATGATAAAAATCTGATTCATAAAGCAATTTTGTTGTCATGCCATATATCTATTTTTTATTTTCTGAGTAAGTCCCACTATGCTAACAGAAAGTATTTCTCAAACTTCGGGGATTAATTCCAGCTTTGATAGCTGCTAAAACCCCGATCGCTTCCCAATAATTTTCAACTTGAATACCTTTTAAATCAAGCATTTCGGGTGTGACATTAAGAGCCGTTTGGTTTTCTTTCACAAAAATAGTTTGGATATGCGGCAAAGGATTAAGGGCAAGCAATCCAGCACCGCCACAGGCACTGTAGGGTGTAACGATCACATCAATTTTATCAGCTGTAAAATCATCAGCTTGGAATAATTCTGACGCTGTAATGATTTTTGGCGCACGACTTAACCCAACTAGTACACAGGGCAAAAATGTATAGCCTAATTCTTCAGCCGCAGCGCGAGGCGAAACGGTTGGATCTAATGGCAATGGCTGCAAAGCTGGCGCATGAGCGCATGGAATCGCAAACTCCCGCACAATCGCATGACTAATTACAGCTTCGGCTCCAGCAAGTGCATCGACTCCTTTGCCTTGGCGATAGTTTTGCAGTGCTTCGTTATCCATATCATCAGGAAATCTGGCGACAACCGCGATCGCTTCTACTTGAGAAACTTTAATCAATTTCTCGGCAGCTCTCAATAAACTATCAAGATTCGCGATCGTTCCCCATGTCGCTCCAGAGTCTCCCGATCGCAATTCCACCCCAAGAGGCTGATCGGTGACTAATACATCTGTAATATTCAAGCCTAATGTTACCTGTGCCGCCGCGATCGCTTGACGGTGACGAAGTTCTAAATCTGGCTCCATACCGCGATCAAGAATTACACCAATCCGATTTGCTCTCACAGGACGCAAACCCCAATCTCCCTTTGCCATGCGATCAATCGCATAACCTTCCACATACAAAACATTCGGCATCGACCAATATAAACTCGCGCCGTTTAAAACATTGGGATGCGTAATTACATAATCGGCAACTGAGGCGATCGCTCTAGCAACTGGCAAGGCATCCCCCGCATAACCACCAATTGATGCGTTAATGCCCGTGGGTACAAGCAACAAAACATTAAATGTCATGATCCTAAATAAGCCTCTAAAACTTTAGGATCGCTTTGAACTTCAGCAGGAGAACCGTCGGCGAGATTGTGACCTTCGGCTAAGACCCAGACGCGATCGCACAACGACATAATCACATCCATATTGTGTTCGATAATAAGAAAGCTCAGACCCTCTTGATTCCATTTCTGAATGTAACTACAAATCTCTTCAATCAAGGCAGGGTTTACTCCCGCCGCAGGTTCATCAAGCAAAATCAATTTGGGATCGGTCATTAAGGCGCGAGCAATTTCTAATAGTTTACGCTGACCACCCGACAGACAGCCCGCATAGTCATCCGCCATCCTATACAAACCGACTGAATCAAGAATATGTCTTGCTTTTTCGCGGTTTTCACGCTCTTGAACAGCGATTTTTTGACCTTGAAACCAAGTATTCCAAAACTTTTCACCGACCTGTCCCTGTGCGGCTAGCAACATATTTTCTAGTACTGACAAGCGCGATAGAACGCGAGGCACTTGAAAGGTGCGAACCATACCAAGATTAGCGATCGCATGAGGCGGTTTACCTTGAATTGGCATTCCATTAAATTGCACCGTACCGCGATCGGGCTTAAGGAAGTTAGAGAGCAATCCAAAAAACGTAGTTTTCCCTGCCCCATTGGGACCAATTAACCCCGTGATACTTCCCGCAGTTACTTCAATTTGAGCATTACTAACAGCATGAATGCCGCCAAAGGATTTTGATATATTTTCGGCTTTGAGAATTGGGGCGATCGGCATAAATTTGAAGAGTTAACAGTTGACAATAATCTGGTGAGTTAGGTCGTTAATAAACGATACCCTTGAAAAGGTCTAATCTTGATAATGAAATCGACAACCCACAACTACTATACTGTCCTCTAATACTTCATAAACCAGTCGATGTTCAGTGTTGATGCGTCTCGACCAATAGCCTGACAGATTAGCTTTCAAGGTTTCTGGTTTACCAATCCCTTCAAAGGGAGTCCGTAAAATTTCTTTTATCAGAGTGTTGATTCTTTTTAAGAGCTTTTTATCAGTTTCCTGAAACCATAAATAATCGTCCCAAGCTTCTTCTGTGAATGTGAGCTTCATTCTTCTATTAATTCTCTCTCAGAGACTTTACCAGATTTAGCTGAATGAATTGAGCCAAGAAGACGCTTCGCATTAACAGGATTTGATAGTAAATACAAGGTTTCTTGCCACGATGAAAATTCGTCTAGCGAAATTAAAATAGCTTTGTTACCTTTGTCATTACAAAGAATTGTTGGTTCTACGTTATCAATCACGCGATCAATCAATCCATCTAAATCATGACTTGCTTGCTGAGTAGTCATTGCATCCATTTTATCCTCCTGTTTCTACTTCCTATCAGGTAAATCATAGCTTAGAAATTTTTAAGTTCATTCCCATTGTTGAAGTTCTTCTTCTGGCAATGGCTCAAAAAATGTATCACTAAGTTTCCCTGTTAATAAATCAGGGGTGCGAGGTTGCGATCGCTCTTTTCCTAAACCTAGTCGAAAATAATGAATTAGGTCATAAATTTCTGCAAGCTTGTCTTCTGGGATGTCTTGCAGTTCTTGGACAATTTTCTGAATCAGCATAAGTCAAATCACCTTTTTATTAAGTACCTATGAGTGCCATGCAATTGATTGAACAATTGAATTAGCTAGTCGTTCTACACAATTTTTAATTGATTTGTCAGGGATATAAAGATTAGCCAATTGTTCAGAGACTACATCAGAAATTGTCTGCCATGTTGTCCAACAAACAACTTTATGAGCTTCTTGTAAGAGTTCTGATTTCTCAAAAGCACTATTTTCTGAACGTTCTAGCACAGACTCTAAGTAAATTTCAATCGCGTCGATAGGATCTTGTCTCCCATGACCACGAATTAACACGGGAGGCTCAGAACCTAAAATCAACCACAATATTGGCTGACTATTTCTTTCCGATGCTTCTTTCATTACCAAAACAAACTCTCTAGCTAGTTGTTCTGCTTGAAACGAACTTCTTCTGATTCTTTTGGCTTCAAGCACAACAAATGTACTTGGTGTTTGAATGATTCCATCGGGTTGAACGGCTAACCCATTTCTATGAACTGAGGCACTTGGAATAAGATAAAAGTTGCCTGGTAAAAGTGTAAATTCTGCTTCTTCGATTTCTTGCTGAAGTTTTATGCGTGCTTCTAATGCTCCATGCGAAGCTTTTACTATTTCACCGAGAAATGATTGACGAGGAAGGAAATCTAATGATTGCAATACTTCAGCAGTTAGGACATTTTCAAACCCTTGACCTCCTTGGCGATACTCTTTGATTGTCTGCCCCACCCACGACAATTCTTCCAAAAGTCTCCCTAGAACTCTAGAGTTATTTCTTTCAATTCTCATATCACATATTTTCAAGTATATGCTTACGATAGTAGACTAAATTGAAATAATCATCCTATTGAGCAGTAACTACGGCACTGCTCAGCTAAATTGTGGGCGACGTATTTGCGTCTTTTTTATTGGTATAAAATGGACGTTTCAAAACTCATCCCACATTAACTGACCAGTACCCCATTTCATCAAAGGCAGACTATAAGCCAAGCTATAATTTTTGCATAATTAGTAATCCCACTAAGCGTATGACCACTTTAGAAATTCGTCATCAAATTGAAAAGTATATTGATTGCTTATCTTCTGAAGGGCTAAAAGTAACCGTAGATTTTTTGGCATATCTTGCAGAAAGGGAGAGCCAAGAAGCAACAGATGAACTACTCAGTATTCCTGATTTTTTGGACTCTTGGGAAGCAGGTAAACAAGATATTGCTAAAGGTAATTTGACTAACTGGCGTAGTATTCGCAATGGCGTATGAAATTGCGCTGACAGATAAAGCTAGAGATTTTTACAAGTTCACTAGTCCAGCGATCGCCAAAAAATTAGCCAGATGCTTTAGCACCCTAGAACAAAATCCTTGTCAGCATCCCAATATAAAAGCCCTGAAAGGAAATCTTTTGGGCTTTTATCGATTTAGAGTTGGTGACTATCGAGTTGTGTATGAAATAAATGAACAAGCTAAATAAGTTAATGTAACCAACATTGCTCATCGCAGTGACATATACGATCGCTAAACCAACATTGCTTGCACAGTCTCCACAGGTTCAGCGATCGTTGTTTCAATCATTGGTAAATCGCAGCGATCTTGATACACACTAAGATCGAACCAGAATGTAGTACCGATGCCAACTTCACTCTTGATATGAATCTTACTATGATGCTTTTCAATAATATTGCGGACAATCGATAAACCTAAGCCTGTACCTTCGAGAGTGTGGACTTTATCCTCGACGCGGAAAAAACGATCAAATACGCGATCGCAATCTTCGGCAGGAATGCCATAACCAGTGTCCTCAACCTCGACGCGCACATATTGAACCGTGCGAATTGGGTAAGTAGTGGTTTGGTCTTGCCAAGGACAGATGCGAATTATGACTTTGCCGCCAGTCTCAGTAAACTTCAGAGCATTACCCACCAAATTAAATAAGACCTGCAAAATCAAATCGTAATTACCCCAAACCCTCTCAAGATTTGGCATAATTTCATGGATTAGCTCCACACCTTTAGAAGAAGCATTGAGCTTGTATGTTCGCACCGTCTGTTCCACTGTTTCCGATAACTCGATCGCCGAGAAATGATATTGACTGCCCGACTCTAAACGCGATAAATCGAGCACATCATTAACAAGACGAGTTAGGCGATCGGTTTCATTATTAGCCGTATCCAGAAATTCTTTTTTCTGCTCTTCACTCAGCTCGTCGCCATATTCATGCAAAGTCTCAATGAAAGACTTGATGTTAAATAAAGGGGTACGCAATTCATGGCTGACATTGCTAATAAATCGACTCTGGGCTGCATTTAGCTCCACTTCACGGGTGATGTCTTGAATCGTAATCGCAATCCCTTTAATCGCATTACTAGAACTCAATACGCTGGTAATCCAGATTCTAAACGCATGGGCAAGTACTGAGTCGCCTTTGTCACCTGAAGCCATGATCCGAAATTCGCCACCTTCGCGATCGCCAGTAGCAATTTGCATCAGCGATCGCCCCAAGTCAGCACTGAGGCGATCGGGCAAAATATTGAGAATACTTTTGCCCTGTAAACTATTTTTTTCCCAGTCTTGCTCCCAACCCATAATTTTGATCGCCGCTGGATTGGCAAGTACAATCCGCATATCTGAGTCTAGTAACAATGCACCATCAGCGATCGTTGACACTAAAGTTTCTAACTTTGCTTTCTCCGCTGTCAACTCTTCAATATTTTGCTCCTCATATTTTTTTAAGCGTTGTGCCATGTCGTTGAAACTGCGAATTAATTCACCAAGTTCCCCACCAAAGGGCAAATCAATCCGTTGCTTAAAATTGCCACTAGCAATATTTTGCACCCCTGCTACCAATTCTCTAAGCGGACGTGTAATTGTTATTGCATTTGAGGCTGCCCCCAAAATCACCATCGCCCAGATCGACACAAATACCGCTGTAGTCACATCCAAAGTCAGGCTAGAAGATGCTACTGCTGTCGCATTGGGGTTAATACCGATCGCTATAATCCCTAACTGCTTACCATCATGCTGTAAATTCACAAATACATCAGTAACTTCACCTTGGGGAGTAATGTGCTGACGAACTAAAGGGCGATCGGGACGCATCATTATATCTTCGGGTAACTGGATTCGCCGCCTAATACTCAAAGAATTTTGGACTTCCTCTGAGTTAAAAGGAATCCCATAAAAAATTTCTCCATCAGGATCAGCATAGAGAATATAGCGAATACTAGAACTATTGGCGTAAAACTCCTTAGATAGGCGAGTTACTTCACGCAAATCATTTTTTGCAACTAGAGGCGCAACGTTAGCCGCAAGTAGCAATCCTAAATCTTTGCCAAAACGCGTATCATTAAGGCGGGCATCTGTCTGAATATCATTGACCGCCCAAAAGGTGACCGCACTCATTAGCAAAGAGACTAATAGCGTCATTAGAGCCATTAGCTTCGTTTGTAATGAAAATTCTGTCCACCAATGTCGCGATGTATTATAAATTTGAAGCAAAAAGTTCATCTTTTTGTAGACATTTGTTAGGTATTTGTAGAGCTTTTCGTTTAATATGTGCGATCAAAACGCAAAGGTGAGGATCTCAAGATGGATGAGGCAAGCATTGTCAATGCGCTACAGGAAGACCTGCAAAACTATAAGGTAAAAACCCAAATCCGCCGCAAGGAATCTCAGTTGCACGTTCTGATCAGTAGGGCCGAGGGGGATGATGTTGACTATGCCTCTCTCTATGATATTGTAAAGCGCTGTATTGACAAGCTACCGATCGAGGGGGCAGATAGTTTAGTTGTCTATGGCAGATTAGCGGGTGCTAAGCATCCTGAATGGCAAAAAAAAGCAGATATTAGACCGCCTTTGCCCCTCATCGAACTTGATCTAGACGAGCTAGAAGAATTTGGCGATATCGGAGAATTAGGAAATCTGGCATTTTCTCCTGAGACTGATGAAACTTTTATTCAGGTTGGCAATCTAGAGCCAATTGTCACTAAGCCATCTAACAGCTTTGAGAATGAGCTTACCTCCTCTTTTGAAACTAGTAATCAAGACTTTGATTTAGGAGATCTGGATTTAGATAAATTTAAACTAGATAATCTTGAACAAAATGATCTTGAGCAAGATAGCGTTGAGTTAGATACTTTTGAATTAGATAATCATGATCCCATTCAGAGATCGCTTGTAGACACGAAGTCATTGCTAGATGAAGACTTCAGTTCAGATGAGACTATGGTGGCTATGCCTATGCCCTTACCGCCGCCGCCACCGCTCCCCCCAGTCAAGCGATCGCTCAGCAAAGTTGTTGCTGATATCGAAACCAATGCTCCTCCTAAGAAAACAACCTATCCCCATCAGAAGTCATTACTTTTATCTAGTGCTTTTATCGTAATAGCGATCGCGATACTGGGAATCTGTGGGTGGCTAGTTTGGGATCGTTCTGTTCAGCAAAAATATTTAGCCAATGCACGTAGTTTTGACACTCAGAACCTAAATCCTAAGACAATTACGAAACTGGAGTCCCTTACTGAGACGCGCAATCAATTACAAACTGCAATTTCGGAATTAGAAGAAATCCCCGATCGCCCTGCTTCTTTATATACGGATGCTCAGACTGAGCTAACTGCTTTACGTCCAAAACTAGCAGAATTTGATCGCAAAATAAATACTGAACAGATGGCTAATAAGAAGCTAGAGTCCGCCAAGAATGGCACACTTGATGCAGCTAAATCAGTTCAAAATCCACCGTATAAGTCAACTGTTTGGAAATCTGCTCAAGAACAGCGTCAACAAGCTGTAAAGCTATTGGAAGAAATTCCCACTGACTCTTTGCAATATAGCGAGGCTCAAAATTATCTTAAAGCTTATCGAACTGAGTTAGCCCAAATCACTAAAAGGGTAGAGATCCAACAAAGGGCGGAATCTTTGGCAGGTAATATAAATCCTAATATGGCAAATCAGCTTAAACAACTGAAGGCTAAAGCTTCAGAAAAGCAACAGTTTTTACCCCAATGCAAAACTATTTTACAACCTCAAATTTCTAATGCAGAAGCGCAGAGAGTTGGATTTTCAGTGGTAACTCTGACTGAATATTTATGTGCTTACTACTGGGATTCTTAAGAAACTATTTAAGAATTAAAATAACCCTAAAATTTTGTGAAAGTTAGATGTCTAGACCCCTACATCCCCCAATTCTGGGGGACTTAAATATGGTTTCCCTCAGAATTAGGGGGGCTAGGGGGGCAAAACTTAATATCTAAATCGCCAATTAAACGGATTAGCAGATGACACTGATTAAGATTATTTGCGAATATTTTGACACAATCTCTTAATCTGCAAAATCTGTTAATCCGTGACATTTCGTGATTCAGATAATTGAATTGCTAATCTTCAGTCTCACCTTCTACATCTTCCACAACTTCAGTAGCTATAGCCACTGGGACATCGCCACTTTGGATATCAACGACTTCTTCAATCTCTTCTTCCAATGCAGGGGGAACTAGGGTTGCGCCCACGATCGCATCAGATGCATCAAGTCTTTGGAGCCGAACACCTCGGGCAGTACGAGATTGACGCGCGATCGCATCAGTTGACTGACGCATGACGATACCGCGACTAGTAACGATCATTAGTTCGTTGTTTTCATCGACTAAACAGAGAGAAGCTAGTTGGTCTTGACCAGACTTGAACTTGGTAACGCGCAAACCTTTACCTGCTCGCTTCTGAATGCGGAATTGATTAACAGGAACGCGCTTACCATAGCCACCTCTAGTGACGACCAAAACCCAAGGACCTTGAGCCTTCTCATCAATTGCGATTTCAGTCCCAGTTTCAGCTTCAAGATTCTCATCTTCATTTACTGCCACTGTGAGATCGATATCTTCTTCAATCTCATCAGCCTCGATTTCCGCTAGCCCTGCGGGGATGATATCCATACTTACGATTTCATCATCGCCTGTCAAGCGCATTGAGCGCACCCCACGAGTATCTCTTCCCATGGGGCGTAACTGTTCATGGTTAGTACGGAAGCGGATTGACATCCCTTGACGCGAACCAACGATTATCGTGTTATCAGCTTTAGCCCGTCTTACCCAGCGCAACTGATCGCCCTCTTCTAAAGAGATTGCAATTAAACCATTTGCCCGAATATTGGCAAAGGCAGGAAGTTTTGTCTTTTTGATATATCCACCTGCGGTAAGCATGACCAGATATTCATCTTCGCAAAACTCACTGATCGGTAAAACCGTGGTGATTTTTTCATCAGAAGCGATCGGCAACATTTGCACCACCGCTGTACCACGGGCTGCACGACCAGATTCAGGGATTTCATAAGCCTTGACTCCATAGACTTTGCCGCGATCAGTAAAGAACAAGATGCGATCATGACTTCGACAAGCAAAGAAATGCGCGATCGCATCACTATCTTTGACATTAGCGCTAGCCTTGCCGCGTGTAGCACGATGTTGAGCCGTGAAAGTATCGACAGGCATCCGCTTGACATAGCCTTGCTCAGTTACCATCACAATCGTTTCGCGATTGGCAATCAGATCAGCAGTATCAATATCGCCCTCATTAGGCAAAATGCGGGAGCGGCGAGGTGTGGCGAATTCAACTTTGACAGCTTCTAATTCTTCACGAGTGATCGTGAGAATGCGATCGCGATTTTGGAGAATATCTAATAGATCGGCAATTTTGACAACTAGCTGGTCATGCTCATCATGAATCTTATCGGCATCTTGAGCAGTCAATCGGCGCAATTGCATCGCCAAAATCGCATCAGCTTGAGCTTCCGATAATCCATAGCTCTCGATCAATCCTAACTTCGCTGCACTGCTATCATCCGCCCCACGGATCAAGGCAATCACAGCATCCAAATGATTGAGTGCTATTAACAAACCTTGTAATAAATGATCGCGCTCTTCCGCTTTGCGAAGCTCATACTGAGTACGGCGGGTAATCACTTCATAACGGAAGTCCAGAAACACTTGCAATGCATGGCGGAGAGTCAGCGTCACTGGCTCTGCATTCACCAGTGCCAACATATTGCAACTGAAGTTCGATTGCAAAGCGGTTGATTTGTAGAGATTATTCAATACAACTTTCGGATAGGCATCGCGCTTTAGTTCGATTACCAATCGCATTCCATCGCGATCGCTTTCGTCTCGAATATCCGAAATACCATCAAGTTTTTTGTCATTGACCATCTCCGCAATCTTCTCGATCAGCGCCGCCTTATTGGTTTGATAAGGCATTTCGGTAATGATAATCGCTTCGCGATCTTGTCTTCCTGATGCGGAGATTGTCTCAAAACTCGCCACCGATCGCATTGTGACTGAGCCACGTCCAGTCATATAAGTTTCGCGAATGCCTTCAGTACCCAGAATCAACGCCCCAGTTGGAAAGTCAGGACCTTTAATATATTCCATCAAATCTAAATCACTCAGACTCGGATCGGCAATTAAAGCAACCAAACCATCGACTAGCTCGCCCAAATTGTGTGGTGGAATATTTGTTGCCATCCCCACGGCAATACCTGATGAGCCGTTGAGTAGCAGTTGGGGAATCCTCGCTGGCATAACCAGAGGCTCTTGCTGCGAAGCATCATAGTTGTCGCCAAAGTTGACCGTATCGCGATCAATATCCTGAATTATCCCCACTTGAGCAATCCGAGTCAGCCGACATTCGGTATATCGCATCGCCGCAGGTGGATCGTTATCGACTGAGCCAAAGTTGCCGTGACCATCGACTATGCGATCGCGCATCGAAAAGTCCTGCGCCATCCGCACCAGTGCTTCATACACCGCCGTATCACCGTGCGGGTGATATTTACCAATCACATCCCCGACTACACGGGCGCATTTCCGAAATGGGCGCTCGGCAGTCATCCCCAACTCGTGCATAGCGTAGAGGATGCGACGGTGTACAGGCTTGAGTCCATCACGGGCATCGGGTAAGGCGCGACCAACGATCACGCTCATGGCATATTCCAGATAAGAGCGCGACATTTCGCCACGCAAGTCTGTTGGAATAATCCGATCTTCTAAGGTTTCAGTCATACGGCTACTCAAATTCTCCTTGCATTGCTTAGTATTTCTTGCCCTGCATGAGGTAAGCAATATTTACTAAGTGTCTTACTATTATAAGGCTTTGCGGGGTTGCAAGGGGACTTTGCTAGCAACACTATTTCAATAAATTCATTAATTGTTCTTTGGTCAAATCGGCATCACGCAAAATCTTGAAGTGAAAGTTTCTTCTGCTAACTCTTCGAGACACATTTCAATAACTTCTCGCATATTTACCATTAGTTCATCAATGGTTTCTCCTTGGCTATAGCAAGCTCGAAGTTAGGGAACTTCACCAATGTATATTCCATCTTCATCTCTTTCGATAACTACATAAAATTCTTTGCCTTTCATTATCCAGACTCCATACTTTAAGGCAATTGCAGCCTTTCCATTTATAATCGTTACTGTTTACTATGTATTCTTTGTAAGGGGCTTTTCTAGAGCAATAAACTTAAAGAGTAAAGGTGATGCGTCGCGTTGATTCTATCCTTTGGATTTTAGGTACTAAACTTCAGCAGCCAGCCGATCGCTGCTCCTGCAATCACTAACCAAGCCGAATTAATTTTTGGAAATTTGAGCAAAATTATAAGACTGGCGATCGCGACAATAATTGTCCAAATATCAATCAAAGTTCCGCGTCCTAATTCCCATGCAACTGCTGCCATTAGACCAATGGAAGCCGCATTAACTCCATCTAGAAAACCCGCTGTCCAAGGCGATTTGCGTAAGTTTACGACAAATGGATTGATTGCAGGGACTAATATAAATGCTGGTAAAAATATGCCAACTGTGCCAGCGATCGCTCCCAAATTTCCTGCGACCAGATAACCAATAAACGTTGCTGTTGTGAATAACGGTCCTGGTGTAAATTGCCCAATCGCTACCGCATCGAGTAACTGTTGCGAAGTCAGCCAATGGGTGCGATCAACAAATTCTTGTTGCACAAAAGCTAATAGAACATAGCCACCACCATAAAGCACTAAACCAATTTTTAGGAAGCTAAAAAATACAGCGATCCAAGTTTTGGGAATTATTTCTGTAGCGATCGCGCCAGTGGGTAAAGCTAAAAAGATGCTGGGTAATGAGTTAGTTTTTTTTAAGAAGTTCCAATTGAGAGCGCAGGTTACAACTAAGCCCGCACCGAGCATTAAAGCAATTTCATTAACCTTCGTGAAATATAACCCTAACACCAAAATTCCTGCGCTCCAAGTTGTGACATTCTTCAGAGCCGATCGCCCTAATTTCCACAGAGCTTGGACAATAATTGCAATAATTACAGGCTTTACGCCATAAAGTAACCAGCTAACCGCAGGAATAGTTTGATATTCCACATAGGCGATCGCTAGTCCCCACACTAACAACATCGCAGGAATAATAAAGCAAGCCCCTGCCACGATCGCTCCTTTCCATCCGCCTCGCTCCAGCCCTACATGAATCACTAACTCTGTCGAATTAGGACCTGGTATCAAGTTGCTAATACTTAATAGATCCAGCAATTTTTCTCGACTTACCCATTGACGGCGCTGGACTACCTCCAACTCGATTGCAGCAATATGTGCTGCTGGCCCCCCAAAGGCGATCGCTCCTAACTTAGTAAAAACAACTGCTATATCCCAAAGATTAGTTTTTACTGAAAGAGGGCTTTCTTGATGTTGCTCCTCCAATAAAAATTCTGATTCTTGTTCTGAATCTTTTTTTGTATACTCAGGCATATTTTTTTAAAATTATGTGCGACATACTAAATTACGTTAATCGTCTGCAAGTTTTTAAAGCCCAAAAGTTAGTGTAATAGTTAATTTTGATGAGCATACACAAAGCTTTATACTTCTTGTATGTATCTCAGAATACTAAGTAGCTTTTGCCTAAATTATAGATATGGTAGATTCGCTCAAATCTCAGCTAATCCAGCAGTTACAACCTTCAGTAAGTTCTAATCTAGATCTCCATCTTCAAGACGAGCCAATGTTTTACTACTTTGCTTACGGCTCCTGTATGTGTCCTGTTGATTTAAAGCGATCGCTTGGCGAAGCGGCTCATTTTTATGTGGTGGGTGCAGCGCGTTTAAGTGGATACAAGCTTGGATTTTATTACCGATCGCCCCATCGCGGTTGTGGTTGTTTAGATATTGTCAAAGACGCAAATTCTCATATCGAAGGCGTTTTATATTGCTTGCCTTGTCGATTAAGCGATCGCCTAGACATTCGGGAAGATGTCTCAATGGGTGGCTATCAACATGAACTGGTAAGTGTAAATGTAGATAAAACGGTTTATACAGAAGTACGAACTTATAGCGTCATCAACAAATTATCTCGCGAACTTGCACCCAATGACTGGTACTCCAATGTGGTGCTTCGCGGTGCATCTACTTGTGGATTAACAGAAAAATATTTCTGGAAACTGTTCTATCACATTTATCAATTGCAGTCGTAATAACTACAGCTAGCAAGAATATGGTTAAGGAAGTACGACTCTAGCAACAATGAAGTTACAGCTATTTGCTTTCAAACCTGCCACAAACAATAATATAAAACCAATTGCGGGGCTTTGTCCTTTGCCCTACGACTATTTTTGTAGCGGATTTGATCAACAACTGCTGTAAATCAAGACTGTTTAGGTTGAGGCTTGGCTAGAATCTCAAAATTGATTTCAGCCGAATCGTTGGCGGTTATGCAAAAAACTAGCTTTACCTGCAATGCTAAAATTCAATCTAATCCTGAAAGTATTTAAAAATCTAAGCTTCTCTTAATCTATGACTTTTAACGAAAATTCTAGAGTAAAACTTCCTTCAATCCTACATCTGCACCGATTGGGATATCAATATTTGTCGCTGAAGGGTGTTGTGCGAGATGAAGCAACTAATATTTTTACGGATATTTTTAAGGAAAGTATTACTAAAATTAATCCAAATATTGAAGAGGGGGATAGCGATCGCCTATTTGCAGAAATTAAGCTTTTACTTGAAAACGAAGATTTAGGCAAGATGTTTTATGAACGGCTAATTGAGCAATCAGGTTATCGACTGATCGATTTTGATGATTTTGCAAATAATCAGTTTCATGTGGTGACGGAACTAGCTTACAAAAATGGTGACGATGAATTTCGTCCTGATATCGTCTTGCTAGTTAATGGAATGCCTTTGGCTTTTGTGGAGGTGAAAACACCTAATAATAAGAAGGGAATGTTGGCAGAACGCGATCGCATTAATGAGCGATTTCAAAATAAGAGATTTAGACGATTTGCAAACATTACGCAGTTGATGGTCTTCTCTAATAACATGGAGTATGACAATCAATTAGACTCAAGTTCTCTGCTTGCAGGTGCTTTTTATGCGTCCCCTTCCTATCGGAGTCATGATTTTAATTATTTTCGAGAAGAAGAAATTGATTTGTCGGTACTTTTAGCGTCCGAAAGTGAAGAGATTGAAAATTATGTGCTGAAGGATAATAACTTCCCGATAATTAAACATAATCTTGAGTTTATCACTAATAAATCGCCTGATACGCCCACCAATCGGCTACTGACTTCTCTATTTAGTAGGGAGCGCTTGAAATTTATTTTGCAGTATGCGATCGCTTATGTAAGGGAAGAAAATGGCTGGCAGAAACATATCATGCGTTATCCGCAGATGTTTGCGACAAAGGCGATCGCTAAGACTTTGAATAAAGGGATAAAAAAGGGGATTATTTGGCACACGCAGGGCAGTGGGAAGACGGCTTTGGCTTTCTATAATGTCAAGTTTTTGACGGATTATTTCCAGCAAAAAAAGATTATCCCGAAGTTTTACTTTATCGTTGATCGCATTGATTTGTTAGAGCAAGCAAGTAGAGAATTTAAAAGTCGAGGGCTAAAGGTAAATGCCATTAGCTCAAGGGCGGCTTTTGCTAAAGAGATCAAATCAATGAGTGTAATTCATAATCTCTCAGGCACGCCCGAAATTACGGTGGTGAATATCCACAAGTTTGATGATGATCCTGATGTTTTAAGAACTGAAGATTATGATGTGAATATTCAGCGTATTTACTTTTTGGATGAGGTGCATCGTAGTTATAACCCCAAGGGTAGTTTTTTAGCAAATCTGGAAGAATCAGATCGAAATGCAATCAAACTTGGTTTAACGGGAACGCCTTTATTGGGAGATGAGTATAATTCCAAGGTTCTATTTGGTGATTATATTCACAAGTATTATTACAATGCTTCGATCGCTGATGGTTATACGGTAAGGCTGATTCGAGAGGAGATTGCGACTAATTACAAGCTGATTTTGCAACAGGCTTTAGATGCTGTGCAAGTGTTGCAAGGAGATGTGGATAAAAAGCTAGTATTTGCTCATCGGCAGTATGTTGAACCTTTGTTAGATTATATTCTTGATGATTTTGAGAGTAGCCGATCGCGTTTTGGCGATCATTCCATTGGTGGGATGGTGATTTGTGATAGTTCGGAACAAGCGAAAATGCTCTATGAGATATTTCAACAGATAGGTGGCTTAAGTCATTTGCCTCAAACCAAGGAAACGGCAAAACTCCATGACGTTGGCACTAAATATGAAGTGTTACTAAAAAGAAGGGAATTAAGCCCCTTGCCTCCATTGACAGCAGCGCTAATTCTCCATGACGTTGGTACAAAAAACGAACGAAAGCATTGGATTGAGGAATTTAAGGAAGGAAGGATCGATCTGTTATTTGTTTACAATATGTTGCTGACGGGGTTTGATGCGAAACGGCTGAAAAAGCTGTATTTGGGACGGGTGATTAGAAAACATAATCTATTACAAGCTTTGACTCGCGTTAACCGACCTTATCAGAATTTTCGTTATGGTTATGTGGTGGATTTTGCGGATATTCAAAAAGAATTTGATGCAACGAATAAAGCTTATTTTGATGAGTTACAGGCGGAACTGGGGGATGAGTTAGAGCATTATTCTAAACTGTTTAAGTCGAAGGAGGAGATTGAGACAGAGATTGAAGTGATTAAGGATGTTTTGTTTCGTTATGACATTGGTAATACAGAGAATTTCTGTACCCAAGTTACGGAAATTAGCGATCGCGAAACCGTTCTAGAACTAAAGAAAGCGTTAGAGAATGCGAAAAGTCTTTACAATTTGATTCGGTTAATGGGACATTATGAGATTTTGGATAAACTTGATTTTCGACAGCTTAATCAAATGTATCAGGTGGCAAGCGATCGCCTGAATATGATTAATACGCTTGAGAAGCTGGAACAGGGTGAGGATATTACAAATCTGCTCAATGAGGCTTTGGAAGATGTCATTTTTTCCTTTGTAAAGATTGGCGAAGAAGAACTTGTATTAGCGGATAAGTTGAAAAATAATTTACGACGTACTCGGGAGGCTTTCAACGATAATTTCGATCAAAACGATCCAAAATTCATTAGTTTAAAGGAAGAGTTAGAGCGTTTGTTTAAGCAGAAGAAGTTAAATGAGACAAGTCAGGAGGGAATGAACGAAAATATGGGCAGTTTAAATAAGATTTACGACAAGATTAAGGAGCTTAATCGTCAGAATAATCTCTTACGCGCTAAGTATAACCACGATGTGAAGTATGTGCGGCTTCATAAGCGGATATTGGAAGGTCAAAAGTTATCGCTGAATGAGCGTAAGATTTGTGAGGTGCTGCGGAATGTGAAAGTGATTGTGGATGGCTTTGTATTGCAGAATATGCAGATTTTGAATAATGAGAGTTATTTTAGTCAGGAGATGAAACGTTTTTTAAAAGCTCAGTTTAAGCAGCAGAATATCGATCTGGATTTGGAATCTTCCCAATATATCAATAATTTGGTGGTTAGGGAATATATGAATGAGTTTAATGGAGCATAGGATTGAGGTGGGATCTGCGTTATAATTATCGACACTGCATTGCGAGGTAGAAAAACAGATGGTACAAGTTTTAGCGCAGCCTAAACTGATGACTTTTGCCGAATTTGCGAAGTGGAAGCCAGAGGATAAGTTTTATGAACTACATAATGGAGTAATTGTTGAGATGCCACAGCCTGTTGGAAAGCATGAACAAGTTAAGGGCTTTTTGGCTACAGAGTTAGTGTTTGAGTATAGGCGCTTAAACTTGCCTTACTTTTTACCTAGTCAAGCATTTGTAAAAGTACCTGATGCTGAATCGGCTTATTTGCCAGATATTTTAATTTTAAAGAATTCTAATTTGGTGAATGAGCCATTGTGGGAAAAGCAATCTACAGTGACTCAGGGCGCATCTATCGTTATGGCGATCGAGGTGGTGAGTACTAATTGGCGGGATGACTATTTAACTAAGGTTAAAGAATATGAGGAGATCGGCATTCCTGAATATTGGATTGTGGATTATTTGGGAATTGGCGGGAGAAGGTTTATTGGTAATCCTAAGCAACCAACAATTTCAGTGCATGAGTTGATTGATGGAGAATATCAGGTGACTGCTTTTCAGGGCGATGAACGAGTGATATCACCAACCTTTCCAGAATTGAATTTGACGGCTAATCAGATTTTTGAAGCGGGTATTTAATAGAGATATGAAGCAGTTAAATGATACGGATTTTGGGCAGAAGATTAGAGATTTAATTGATAGTTTGAAGGGGATTTGTGCTTCCTATGGGTTGGGGAATGATGGGAATGAGTTTAAGATCATTACGCAGGTGTTTCTCTATAAGTTGATGAATGATAAGTTTGCTTATGAGGTGAAGCGGCTTGATCCGAATATAGGGAATGTGGAGAGTTGGGAGAAGATTTTAAGAGCGTTATCGGCTAATGACTATGAGAGTTTGTTAGATGATCTGCCTGCGAATACGGCTCGGTTGAGTCCTGAGCATTTTTTAGCGAGTTTGTTT
>JAYVVP010000356.1:0-21105 GCA_043786935.1 Pseudanabaena sp.
TCTTGGTCACAGTTGTTTTCTATTCGATATGTCTTTTAACTGGCTTCAAATATACTTTTTTGTGTCTCACTTGACGGAACCAGTACCATGTCTTTTAACTGGCTTCAAATATACTTTTTTGTGTCTCACTTGACGGAACCAGTACCGCCTCGTCGCAATTCTTAACTATACGACAACAGAATTAGTCAATCGTGAAGAAATATGCGATCGCGCGATGTTATTACTCTCTAGCTTGAGTGATTAAACGATTTCGGAACGCTTTACCGATCGCAGGGGTGAGCAAAATTGCAAGGGCGATCGCACTACCAAGGGCAATGTATGGATTTAATTGCATTAGCCGCGAAGTTGGTTCAGTGGAACTGATACTAAGAGCTTCATCAAAAGCATTAGGAATTTCTAAAAGCTTGGTTGCTGATGGTGGTGAAATCCAACGAAAGAAAGTGGCGATCGCAGGGAACATGACCGAACTAAAAAGACAAATACTAAGAAATCTTGCCCAAGATTTTAAATACCATAGCCCAATCGCTAATAAAATCGGTACTACGCCAAAACCTAAAAAAGCAATTCCTGATATGAATTGCAAATTAATAGAATTGCTATTAGCTAAAGGAACATTTTCCTCCAGTAATCTATAGATATAGAAGTTAAACAGGCGATCAATAATTAAGATAATACTCGTGCCAACCATGGTGGTTGCGAGCATGGTGATCGCGATTGGACGTTGAGAAGTTTTAGATTTCATCAAATTTGTATTATAAAAACAGTAAATTCATCAGGTGAATTGAGAATCTCTAGCTAGTAGATTAAGGCTGACTGAGATAGCGTGGCAAATGTCGAAATAGCTCACTAGATTGCAACATTCGTAATAAGTAATAACAAGAAGTTGGTAAAAAGATAATCATTGTCCAACCAAATTGATCGGGAACTTTGATTTGATAAAAATTCGGGAATAGCAACATTACTAGGATAGATAAGCCCACTGACACAAAGCCGAGAATAGCTGATGTGGGATTTTTAGCAAAAGACTGTACTTTCCAGATAGAAATATCGTTAAGGCTCCAAAAAACAAATAGACAGAAGATTGTACCAACTAGAGTGCTAACAGATTGGGCTGGGCTTCTAGCGATATCTTGAAAAGCCTCGGAGTTGATCACAGTCGAGCCATTGGGAATTGTCAGCAGCACCCAACCATTGATGTAATAGGAAAGAACATAGCCTGTAGTCATCGCGATCGCGCCAAATCCTCCTGCAACGCAACTGTAACCTAAGACATCGCGCAAGAAGTTTTCAAGGCGTTTTGGTTTTATCCATCCAAAAGCGATCCAGATTGTTGGTAAGCCAACTACAGCCATAGTTAGCATTGTCATATGGCGCGGTTCCACAGGAAAGGGAAGCTGTACAAATCCTGTAAAAGAGATGGTGAGAATCACCATAATATTTTTGGTGAGATAGAGCAAAGCTGAAGAGAGAATCTTTTGTTTTATGTCATCTCCTGCGGCAAAGGCTTGCGGTAAGGCTGAGAGATTGTTGTCGAGGAGGACTATATCAGCGACATCTTTACTGATTTGAGCGCCATCATTCATTGCGATCGCTAGTTGAGCTTCTTTAAATGCAGGTACATCATTTACCCCATCGCCGACCATGCCCACATAGCCACCCCGCTTTACCATTGCCGAAATCAAACGACGTTTCATATCAGGCGTGATTCTACCAAAGACAATTCCATGGGCAGCGGAACTGCTAAAGGTATGAGCATCCATCGCTTCTAGAGTTTTTTGAGTAAAGACCGCATCATCGGGAACCGCAATTCCTGCTTGTCTCGCGATTGATGTTACAGTTTCAACGCTATCGCCCGAAATTACTTTGAGGCGAATATTTTTATTTTGTAATTCAGCGATTGTTTCGATTACGTCAGGACGTAAGCTATCTTCTAACAGCACTAGACCGCGATCGCGTCGATTGTTTGGTAGTGCAGGATTTTTATTGGATATATCAATGCTTTCTTCGCTGCTCACGACTGCGATCGCTCTTAGCCCCTGACGCGCATATTCTTTGGCTTGCTCCTGCATCTCAGGATTGACAAACAAAATTTCAGGCGCACCAACCATAATTGTCGTGCCAATATTAATCGCGATCGCGCCCCATTTGCGACTAGAACTAAAGGGGATTTCACTTATAAATTGTGATTGCGATCGCGGCTTATTAGTAAATGCAGCCATCGCTTTAGCACTACTATTCTGAGTTCCCATCAGATTTGTATAAAGCGCAATTAGCTCTCTCAATGAGTCTTCATCAGTATCACCTAATGGCACAATTGATTTGACAACTAGCTTATTTTGAGTGAGCGTTCCTGTCTTGTCAGTGCAAAGGATTCGCACACTATTCATCGAGTCAACAGCATTAATTTTTTGAATCAACGTGCGTTTTTTACTGATTTCCACAGCTCCGATCGCAAAGGCAACGCTAATTGATAAAATTAAACCTGCTGGCACAAAACTATTGATAATTACTGAAGCATAGCGAATAGTATCTACCATCGTGCGCCCAGAATTAAGGCTGGAGGCTACATGTAAAAAAGCCGCTACGATCAGGACAAGGACTAAAATCTCAACTAAAACATCAATCTTTTTCTGTAAGGGTGTAAATACGCGCTTATAAACTCGTGAAGACTGCGAAAGTTTCACAGCATAGCTTTCACCACCAATTTTGTCGGCACGAAAAACACAACTTCCTGCTAAACAGAAGGAGCCTGACAACACAATATCGTCAATCTGTTTTGCTACAGAATCAGATTCTCCCGTCAGTAGGGATTCATCCATTTCTACGTTTTGCGAGATCAAAACGGCTCCATCAACAGGAGCGCGATCGCCTGGATTAAGTTCGATCAGATCATCACGCACCACCTCACCCACAGGAATCTCTAGAGATTCGCCATTACGCCGTACCTTTACCTTTTGGACTGATAGTAGAGCCAGTTTATCCAGCGTCAGCTTTGCCTGAATTTCTTGAGTGACACCGACAAGAATATTCATGAATACCGAAAATCCTGAAAAAAGGGCATCGGTAATCTGTCCGAGCGCTGTCATCAGGATTAAAACAACCCCAAAAGTAACGTTAAATAAGGTAAAAACATTTTCTTTAAAAATATCGTTGTAAGTGCGACTTGATCGCATGACCACAACATTGATATCGCCGCGCTGTTTTCTGTCTGCGACTTCGGCTTCACTTAAGCCTGAGTTAATAATAGGATCATCCTTTAAGGGGATATTGGGCGTAATAGCTTCGGCTGGACTAGTTTGTGGTTCAGGCATATGCGCTTAGCGATCATTTCTTGATGGCAGTATACAGCTAATCCTAAACTATAAAATTACGCTGGAAAGCAATGAAATAAAATGATAAATAATGTCACCCTCGCGCTGACAAATTAGCGGCAAGCTCCAGTTTTTTTCGTGCCACCAATCCTGAACCTAAACAAAGTAAACATTATGATTATGCTGCAAGTAAATGGCGACGATCGCTTATGTGATCCCAATCTATCGATGACTAAATTGCTAGAATTTTTAGGACTCAATCCTCGTTTAGTAGCGGTAGAGTACAATGGCGAGATTTTACATCGTCAATTGTGGGAAAAGACAATTATTCAAAATAGCGATCGCCTAGAGATCGTTACCATTGTGGGCGGGGGGTAAATGGTAAGCAGGATAAGCGATGTACATTTTGCTTTCCAAACATTAAGTATCGTAGAAAAATTCTATATCTTAATACTTTAAGCCAAAATATACACATATATGAATTTTTTAAATTACGATTCAATTTACGATTTAATTTACGATTCAATAAATCATAAATTAACTTAAGAAATGTCTCAAAATATAATTGGGCTTGCCAAACGGAGACTTGGGAAGATCTTCATAAGGGCGCTGATGACTTTTCCTTTTTTTATTCAGCTAACTTTGGCGGTGGGGATTATTGCCTATTTCTCTTTTCAAAACCTAAAAAATTAGAGTCGGAAGTGTCTCTTAGTTTTTGGTTTTTAGTCTGACTAAAGCTATAGCTAGAACCTAAAGCTCTAGATAGTTAATAGCGCTATAATTTGAATACATATCCTATTATCCGCATCGCCAGCAATTGGCACAAGCAATGATCGCATCATCACAAATTCCAGCTACTGTTCTAACAGGTTTCCTAGGCGCAGGTAAGACTACATTGCTCAATCATATCCTTACCGCTGAGCATGGCAAAAAAGTCGCCGTGATTGTCAACGAGTTTGGCGAAATTGGTATCGATCAGCAACTCGTGATTGGTGCAGACGAAGAAATTTTTGAAATGAATAATGGTTGTATTTGCTGCACTGTGCGCGGCGATCTGGTGCGGATTATTGGCAATCTCATGCGTCGGCGCAATAAATTCGATCATCTTTTGATCGAGACCACTGGTTTAGCAGATCCAGGGCCTGTGATTCAAACTTTCTTTATGGATGAGGACATTCGTAAGCAAGTTGAACTTGATGCGGTTGTAACCGTGGTAGATGCTAAACACGTCCAACAACACTGGGGCGATCGCGAAGTTATCGAACAAATTGGCTTTGCGGATGTAATTTTGCTTAATAAGACCGATCTAGTTACAACTGCAGAACTCAAAGAACTCGAAGCCAAAATCAAGCATTTAAACGTTTTGGCAAAAGTTGATCGCGTACAACTTAATCAATCTAATACTGAAGATGGTATCAACAAAGTTCTCAATACAGTTCTAAATGTTGGTGGATTCGATTTGAAGCGCATTCTTGAAAAAAATCCTGAGTTTCTCGCAGCTCAAGTGGAAGATGATCACGATCATCCTGACCACCACGAGCATGAGCATGACCACCACGAGCATCATCATGTCCATGACGAAGAGGTTGGCTCTGTTAGCATTTTGGAAACAGGCGAAGTTAATCCTCACAAGTTTCAAGCTTGGATTAGCGAATTATTGAGAACTCAGGGTCAAGATATTTTTCGCTGTAAAGGAATTATTAATCTTTCTGGTTCGCCAGAACGTTTTGTATTTCAAGGTGTACACATGCAGTTTGATGCAACACGCGATCGCCCTTGGCAAGACAATGAACTCCGCAAAAATCAATTAGTCTTCATCGGTAGACATCTGGATCGTGAGAATCTCCGAGAAGGTTTTCGTCTATGTTTAGCATAGATCTACGCAGGTGGATTCTACAGTAATTTACGACTAAAGGAATGAGAATAGTTTTCTTGAAAGTGTTATTTCATAGCACTTTCAAGAAAACTATCAAACGATTTGCTCTTTCCCACAAAACTATCCCTTAGAGGCAATTATATTTCTGACAAAGGTATAAATCAAAAAAGTCTTGCTCCGTTAAAATAAGCCAATGACTACCAGAAACTTAGAAAATATTACAATTCATCAATTCCGAGGGCTAAAAGAACTTGAGCTAAAAGATCTCGGACAAATCAATTTGCTTGTTGGTGTTAATAATTCAGGAAAAACTAGCGTTCTTGAAGCTTTATCTCTTTATTGTGATCCTTTAGACCTAAGAACTTGGCTCATCACTGCAAGACAAAGAGAGGATGTTTATAGTAATACTCGTACCCCACAACTTGATGCACTAAGATGGCTGTTTGACAAAGAAACGGCTCAGACAGGTACTATCCTCATATCTGGAGATGGTTCATTTGCTATTAAAAAAATGAAGGTAATATATGATGATATTGAAGAGATGTTCCTTCCCGAAATAAAAAAACAATTCTTTTCTATGGATGAACAAATCAGTGAGGATGAAGATGAACAAATTAGCGGAGATCAAGGTACTTTAGAAATACGAAAAGGACTAGATTTAAGAATTGAACTATACGATAGTCAGTCTAGACTGTTTGATCTGTTTGGTAGCGAGGTTCCCAATTCCACTGAAATCTATCATCTTTGGGAAAATAATTTATCTAGACGAATACCAGCTAAAAGAGAGCCTAGATTACTTGTTTCTGTTGTTACGCCGACTTCACATCGTTCAAATATTGGGCAAATTCGCTTGCTTTCCGAAGCTCATTTTCATGATTTTAAGTCTGATATTTTAGATTTATTGAGTCAGATGGATCAAAATATTTCTGATGTAACAATACTCTTATCTCCTGAATCCAATTCTTCTCGTTTCAATATTTATATTGAACATAAAAAACTGGGACTTATACCTATTAGTGCATTTGGTGATGGTGTCCGTCGATTACTTCATATTGCGCTAAAACTTGCAAGTGTGAAAGGAGGCATCTTACTGATTGATGAACTCGAATCAACGATTCATACAGAAGCTTTGCAAAATTCTTTTCAATGGTTGGTTAAATGGTGCAAAGAAATGAACGTGCAGCTTTTTGCAACTACTCATAGCCTTGAAGCCGTTGATGCTTTATTAGCAGTAACGGAAACTGCCTCAGATTTAGTTCTTTATCGACTTGAGCCAAAAGAAATACGAACAAAGGTTGTCAGACATGATTGGAGTCGATTGAAACGATTGCGAGAAGAATTAGGACAGGAGGTTCGCTGGTGAATCGTAGCTGTATATTAATAGGGGTTGAAGGCAATCACGATCAAGCTTTCTTAGAGAAAATCTTTCTTAAATTGTTAGGTTTTGCAAAATGGGACGAAAAATCAGAACTCGATCCCCTGTGGCGTAGTAAATTTATCCCTATATACCCTACAAAAACTGGAAGGTATTATACAAGGCTTAATATGCCTTCAATTTTGCATAAGGAGGATCTATCAATCGCGATCTATGCGGGAGAAGGTAGCAACTTATTGCCAAATTTAATTCTTAAGTTGTCTAACCTTGATACGGAATCTTTTTCAGGTTTTGCGATTATTGCTGATGCAGACAAAAAGACACCTGCTGAAATTTCTAAAATTTATCACGATGGGCTTAAGGAGTATTTCCCCAACTTCCCTACAGTTGCTGGCAATGTGATTAAAGGGTTGCCAAATTTAGGTATATACATACTGCCCAATAATTCAGATAAGGGAGTATTAGACACCTTGCTTTGTGAATGTGGTGAGATAGCTTATCCAGATCATATGCAAAGAGCCAAGACTTACATCAATCAGTTCTCAGCCCAAGAAAATAAGCATTGGAAACCTTTTGATCAAGAGAAGGCGACAGTTGCCGCAGTTACAAGCATTCTTAAACCTGGTAAAACCAATACTGTAAGTATTGCTGATGATAAATGGATTAGTCTTGACAATGCTCAACAGATTCCTGCAATTCAATATTTACTGGATTTTCTGAGAGATTTGATAGATATTTAAGTCCTTGCTATTAGAGCGATCGCTAACATTTCAAGATAGCGATCGCCTTAAAAAACAAAGTGAGCAATGCCCACCTTGCTTTTAATTGGTTTTAGCAGGAGGTAATGACACCTTAACGTGTAGCTCTTTTAGCTGCGAGTCATCCACACTTGAAGGAGCATTGGTCATGAGGTCGCGAGCTTGCTGAGTTTTGGGGAAAGCAATCACATCGCGGATTGAGTCTGCACCAGCAATTAACATTACTAAGCGATCAAGACCAAAGGCTAGCCCACCATGAGGCGGCGTACCATATTCAAACGCTTCAAGCAAAAATCCAAACTTTTCTTTTGCTTGTTCAGGAGTTAACCCGATCGCTGCAAATACTTTCTCTTGGATATCACGCTTATGAATACGAATGCTGCCACCGCCAATTTCCGTTCCATTTAGCACCATGTCATAGGCAAGAGCGATCGTATGGAGTCCAATTTCTTGTCCATCTTTGACATCTTCAGGACGTGGTGAAGTGAAGGGATGGTGCAGAGCTTCTAGACGGTTCTGCTCAGCATTCCATTCAAACATAGGGAAATCAGTTACCCAGACAAAATTGAGTTTGGTATCGTCAATCAATCCCATTTCGCGACCGAGTGCTAAACGCAAACGGTAGAGCGATTCATTCACGATCGCCTTTTCACCCGCCCCAAATAACAGGATAGTCCCTGCGATCGCGCCTGTGCGTTTTAGCAATTCTTGCTTAACTTCTTCGGTTAGGCTATCTTTGAGAGCGCCAATTGTATCGATCACGCCACCTTCTCGAACGCGAATGAAGGCTAGCCCTTTTGCGCCATACTGAGCCACTAGATTTGATAAGTCACCGCCTGGTTTGATCCGCGTATTAGAAATTGCTTCATCACCACCGATGACAGGCAAAACTTTGATCATGCCGCCGTTAGCGATCGTATTGGCAAAAACTTTGAATCCAGAATTGACGAATAAATCAGAAACATTAACAAGTTCCATTCCAAAGCGCGTGTCGGGGCGATCGCAGCCGTAGCGATCCATTGATTCGGCGTAGGTGAGTCGAGGGAATTCGCCTAGTTCAACGCCTTTGACAGTCTTAAAAATATAGCGAATCAGTTTCTCATTTAGTTCCAGAATTTCTTCTTGCGACATGAAACTCATTTCCATGTCAAGTTGCGTAAATTCTGGTTGGCGATCGGCGCGAAGGTCTTCGTCGCGGAAGCATCTGGCAATTTGATAATAGCGATCGCATCCACCCACCATCAATAATTGCTTAAATAACTGCGGCGACTGCGGCAATGCATACCACTGTCCTGCATTTACACGACTAGGCACAAGATAGTCCCGCGCACCCTCTGGCGTTGAACGACAAAGAATTGGCGTTTCCACTTCCATAAAACCATATTCATCTTCAAGGAAACGGCGAATAGATTTGACTACTTCAAATCGTAATTTGAGATTGCTTGATAGGCGATCGCCACGCATATCGAGATAGCGATATTTAAAGCGTAATTCTTCTTTAATTGTGTCAGCTTCTGAAATCAGAAAAGGTAACGTTTTGCTGACCGCATTTAGTAATTCAATAGATTCGGCATAGATTTCTACTTCCCCTGTCGCAAGTCTAGGATTGAGCGACTCATCGGGGCGTTTCGAGACTTTACCAATAATTCTGACTACATATTCATTTCGCATTTCCCCTGCTAAGTCGTAGGAAATGGGAGTACGTTGGGGATCGCTGACAATTTGCAAGATTCCTGTGCGATCGCGCAAATCTAAAAAGATCACGCCCCCATGATCACGCCTGCGATCAATCCAACCGCACAAGCTAACTGTTTGTCCGATCTGGTCGGCATTGAGGTGACCGCAATAGTGACTACGCATCATGATGTTATTGGCGAAACTTTAGAGAAAAAAGTAAAAATTGTAATTTTGACCGTTCTTGATCATAACTTGTAAAGGAGTAAAAACTAAAAAAATTAAAGATATTAGTAATCACTACCTCTAGTTTGTTAGTTTTGAGGCATGACAAATTGCTTCAAAAATTTTTCTAATTCGTCCATTTGAAAATTATCACAAGGCGGATAACGTTCCGACTGAGTTTTCCAATATAAATAGTCACATTGAGATTTTGTAAATAGAGTATGGGAATCTAGAATCCATCCATCAATGTAGATTCCCGTTAATAAAGCAAAGGAAAAATCTGTATTCTCAATTAGAGCATGAGTAAACTTAGTATTGGTTAAGTTTGCTTTTTTAAAAGAAGTTCCAGTTCTACTTTCAATAGATGCAATTAACCATGTGAAGACTTTAAAGGTCACAAGCGCCGAAATAATAGTTGGAATCAAAAAAAGAAATGATCCACTACCTTCAGAGAAACTGATTACAGTAAGCCCTAATGTGAGAAAGAGCATTAAAGCGAAGAGAATACTGAGGCTAGAGTTACCGAAAAAAATTGAAGTTTTTGGGAACCACTCAAAAATATTGCTCTGAAAGAAATACATTGCAAAGATAAGAATACTAGCAAAAAAGCCGCTTATCTTTCGGTAAGTTTCTCCAAACCAAAGAAACAAGTGATTATCAATCGTTATTATTACAAAGCTGAGTATGGCGATGATCGACATCATCGCGATCGCACCAATAATTATGGAGAGAATGGCGGTATTAATTTGTTGTTGAGTTTGTCCCGTAACAACCCGCTCAAAACTCGCTCCAACTAAAATTGCTTTTGTAAAATCACATCCCCGTAAGTCAGCACCACTGAAATTTGTCCCCGACAGATCTTGTCCAACAAAAGATTGATCCTGTAAATTTTGGTCTTTGTAGTCATAGTTATGATTGCTCATATTGATAATCCTAAGGGTGAGTGGAGCAAATTATCTCTCTAATACCAATTCCCTAAAGCGTGGCTACACTTTTAGAAATTAAAAATCGAACCCCGTGAGGGTTATATATTCTCAAAATGGCGTTAATATTTTGAGGATTGATAAATATTCTCTAATGTTAAAGTTATGCAGCCTATCTTCACAATTTTCGCTATGAAGGTTAACATGGCTATACCTTTTATGGCAATCTCATGACAGCAGTACCTACGGTTCGTACCCACCGATTGACTAAGCAATTTGATAATCACGTCGCAGTAAATCATATCGATTTACAAATTGATCGCGGCGAAGTTTATGGACTGATCGGACCAAATGGTGCAGGCAAAACTACATTAATTCGGATGCTCGCTGCTGCCGAGGAGCCAACCGCAGGTGAAATTTATATCAATGGGGCGCGGTTTATGCGCGGACAAAATAATCCCGAATTAAAGCGACAGTTGGGATATTTACCCGATGACTTTCCGCTCTATGATGACCTCACAGTTTGGGATTATCTCGATTATTTTGCGCGTTTATATTTTTTGAAAGATCCACAGCGATCGCAAAGATTGCATGAAGTAATCCAATTAGTAGAACTAGAGCAAAAAAGAAATGAGGCGATCGCTACTCTTTCGAGAGGCATGAAACAACGTCTCAGTCTGGCGCGGAGTATTATTCATAATCCCACCTTACTATTACTTGACGAGCCAGTGTCAGGGCTTGACCCTTTAGCGCGTGTACAGGTTCGCAATATTATTAAATCTCTACAACAGCAAGGGATGACAATTCTAATCTCGTCGCATATCTTGAGTGACCTTGCAGAAATCTGTACCTCAATTGGGATTATGGAGCTAGGTAATTTAGTTGAAAGCTCGCGTTTACAAGAACTTTATGATCGCAGCAACCAAGATCAGCAGCAATTGCTAATCTCAACTTTAGGAAATCTCGAAGATCTCCAGACAACTTTGAAGCGATCAAATTTAGTTCAGGAAATAGAAGTTCTATCAGATGTTCACAGTGTCCGTGTTCAATTTTCTGGCAGTATTGAAGATTGTGCGGTACTGCTGAGGTCTCTAATTGAAGCAGGTATTCCAATTTCCAACTTCCATCGTTCTCAAGAAACTTTAGAAAACATTTTTTTAAAACTAGGCTATAAACAAACTTCGTAAAGTAAAGGCAATTTCTAGATTGCAGCTACTTATGAAGCTTTTAGAACATTAATACCATTTAAAATCACCTGTTCTGCGGTAATAGCAGGCAAAGGTTGAGAGAATAAAAAACCTTGACCAAATTCACAACCTAACCGTTTTAAAATTTCAACCTGTTGCGTTGTTTCTACGCCTTCAGCAACTACACTCATCTTTAAAGTATGCGCCAACATTGTAATCGTCTGCACGATTGCGATATTCTCGCCTCCATCGCTCATTTGAGTAACAAACGCGCGATCAATTTTAAGAATGTTAATCGGAAAGCGATGTAAATAGCTAAGAGAAGAATATCCTTGTCCAAAATCATCAATACTAAGTTGAATCTCTCTTGCTCTTAATTGGGCGAGTTTATTGATTGTCTGCTCACCTTGATCCATTAGCGTGGTTTCAGTTATTTCTAAGCGGATGGAACTGCCATCAATACCAGTCTGGAAAAGAATATCGTCTAATTTATCTAACAAATCTGGCTCACGAATTTGTTGACTAGCCAAATTTATGCACATCTTCAAGTTAGCGGCTTCAGGAAATTTATGCTGCCAAGTCTGGAGCTGTTGGCAAGCTTCTTTTAAGACCCAATCACCGATCTCTACTATCAATCCTGTATCTTCAGCAAGTGGAATAAACTCGACAGGAGAAATAAAGCCTCGTTTGGGATTTTTCCAGCGAATTAGCGCTTCAAATCCAGATAATGTGTCAGTTTCTAAACTGATAATTGGTTGATAGTAAAGCTCAAACTCTTTATGTTCTAAAGCATAATGTAGTTCACTCTCTAACTGAGTTAATCTTAGTGTTTGTTCGTACATCTCTTGATCAAAGAGCGTGTAGCGTCCTTTGCCTAAAGATTTTGCGCGATACATAGCAATATCGGCATCTCTAAGTAAATCAACATAACTATTGTAGTCTTGAGTATTAATCACAATGCCAATACTCGCACTAGGGAAAATAGCTTCATTTTGAATGAAGATTGGTGACAGAAACTTATTGAGAATGCGATCGGCAACTACTAATGCTTCATTAACATCTTGAATATCATCAATGAGAATCGTAAATTCATCGCCACCAAGACGAGCCACCATATCGATAGAGCGCAAGCAATCCTGTAGGACTTGACCGATCGCTTGTAAAAACAGGTCGCCGACACTATGACCAAGACTGTCGTTAATCATTTTAAAACGATCTAAGTCAATAAAAAAGATGGCAAATACATACTCTGGATGACGTTTACTATATTTAATCGCATGTTCTACTCTATCCATAAATAGAATGCGGTTGGGTAAACCTGTGAGCGCATCATGGGAAGCATCATGAGCGAGAAGTTCAATAGAGTCTACAAGTGCAGTATTTAGTTCCCGCAGTCGATGTATATAGGTATAGCTCTGCATCACCAACATAGAGCCGATATAAGCAAATAGGCAAGGTATTATTGGTATCCACCATCCAGCCAGAAATAATAGATAAGTACTACCAATCAAAAAAAATGAGAATAAAAATACTGAGCTAATTAGAAGCAATAAGCGCCTAGTTGAAAGAATCCAAATAATTGTTGCGCCAATAAGTGCCCAACTAATGATCCACAGTTCTTCCCCAACATCTGTCCATACTTTAAAGATAGGGCGATCGTCAAGAACCGCCCCTAAGATCATTTTGACAATGTTTGCTTGAAACTCCACTCCCGAAATTTGGGTGGGCGAGGTTATAAAGTTGCTGCTATAGGGTGTATAGAAAATATCATTGAGACTCGGAGTTTGAGCGCCTATCAAAACAATGCGATCGCGCATTAGTTGAGGATCAATCCGATTTTCTAAAATATCTTCAAGCGAAACTTGGCGAAACTTTAAGGATGAGCCATGATAGTTCATTAGGACTTGATAGCCTCCAGCATCGGTGCGAATATAACCGCCATCCGTGTTTTCTAGCGGCTTGAAAACAGTTTTACCAAGTTGTAAATCTCCTGATTTTGAAGACTGAGGTTCTATACCCATGCCTTTTAGATATACAAGTGACACTGCTAAACCTAGGCTTGGTAATTTCTTGTTACCTTCGGGCATGGGATAAAGGAAAGCACGTCGCAATCTTCCATCAGGATCAACAATGACATCATTTGCTGAGACTCGTCCTAAAGCTTTTAAAGCAGGCGGCGGCGCAATAATCGTATTAAAGCGATCACCAATACTTTTTTCAATGCCAATCAGATTAGGTGTGTTTTTAAATACTTCTTCTAATTCTGCGTAACCATCCCCAACCTGAACATCGCGATATAAATCTAGTCCAATAACTTTTGGCTGCTGAGCGCGAATTTTCCGTAAAATTTGGGCAAGTATGCGGTCTGATGTGGGCCACTTGCCTAGATAACGAATATCTGACTCTTCTACACCGACAATAATAATTCTTTCGTCTACTGGCTCAATAGGTCGAAGTTGTATATATAGGTCAAAAGCTGCCCATTCACTAGGCTGTAACCACCCTAACCAGCGCAGTCCAAATACTAATAAGTAGACACTTCCACTAGACAGGAAAAAACCTCCCCATTGCTGGAATCTACGTGGCAATTTTTCCCAGCTAGACTTTAAAGTTTTAATAGCGAACATCTAAAGAAGTTTAACAGCACTTCTGAAATTGAAATGGTTTGATCCTACCAAATTCCCACTTTGATCTATACAGGCGCTTTGTCGTAACCTGAAGCCTTGATTGACGAAGACGTTAAAGCTTTGACTAAATTGCAAAGCAATATATTGTGAAGTCAATAAATACTAAGAAAATTAATTAAAAGATGAAAATTTTAGTAATGGGTGGCACAAGATTTATTGGTGTGTCATTGGTTAAGTTGCTGGTGTCACAAGGGCATGAGATAACTTTATTTAATCGTGGTAAAAAGCCTTCACCTGTAACAGGGTTGCGGACTATTATCGGCGATCGCACTGACTCACAACAATTGCAAGCCAAGCTAAGTAATGAATCTTTTGATGCAATCTTTGATAATAATGGTCGCGAACTTAGCGATACTCAGCCTTTAGTTGAAATTTTTGGCGGTCGCCTTCAACACTTTGTGTATATGAGTTCAGCGGGCGTGTATCTCGACAGTGATGTTTTGCCCTACTGTGAAACTGATCAAACAGATCCCAAAAGTCGGCACAAAGGCAAACTAGATACCGAAGCCTACTTACAACAAGTCCGTGCTGAAAATGGATTTCCTTATACTTCCATTCGTCCGACCTATATTTATGGCCCCCAAAACTATAACGATGTCGAAGCTTGGTTTTTTGATCGGATCGTGCGCGATCGCCCAATTCCGATTCCAGGGAATGGCAAATTTATTACCCAACTTGGTCATGTTGAAGATCTCGCCAATGCTATGGCAGCAGTCTTAGGTAACAAAACAGCGATCGGCGAAATCTATAATATTTCTGATACGCGTTATGTCACTTTTATCAGACTTGCTAAACAATGCGCGATCGCGGCTGGCAAAGATCCTAATCAATTAAACTTTGTCTATTACAACCCCAAAGATTTTGACTTTGGCAAAAAGAAAGCATTTCCTTTCCGATTGCAGCATTTCTTTACCTCAGTTACAAAGGCTACCCAATCCCTAAACTGGCAACCCAAATATGATTTATTGTCTGGTTTAAAAACTTCTTTTAATCAAGACTATCTTCCTTCCAATCGTGGTCAGGCAAATATTGATTTTTCCACTGACGATCAAATTTTAAAGTAGAGATACTGATCTCAAAGTGCACTAGTACAAAGCAAGATCTAAAAAAGCATAGATGGTATAAATCACCACCTATGTTTTTTGAATTTTATATCTTACTTTGGTCAGCAACAGTAATTGCTATAGATTAACTTACAGAATTTAGATCTTTTTGGTAAACATGAATTTATTGTGATAAGCTAAAATTTAAATAAAAGTTAAACAGATTTTAAAGTCTTGTAAATCATAGTTTCAAGAATTTATTTTTTCTCTGCACATTAAAACTATGAAGCTGCAAAATATACCTTATGATTCGATTATTTATCTGATAATTTTATTCTTAGGATATATGCTTGGCGGCTATTTACTTGCTGTATATAATGTTAATCAGTTCATTTTGCTTGGAACCTATATAGTTACTTTAAGGCTAGTTCAAACAGGAAGTTCATCAATTAGTTTGGCGATCGCATGGCTTTCTATATGGTTTTGGGGAAGTGTATTTATATGGGTAAAACCAATTAGTTTAGGAGTAATTACTGCTAAAAGAGTCGCTTTGTTATTGTTATTATGTTGGATATTAGCAATAGGAATTACGTTTTTACTAACATTTGCTGATAAACAAATGTATAAATTAGGGCTAAATAGAAAGAATTCTGCTTATGGATTAATAATCATTGTTTGGGGCGCAATGACAGTTGGCTGGTATGTATATCAATAAACTCAAGCTTATTAATATTAATCGATCTCTAATTGATCTCTAATTAATCTATATGAAACAATTTACTAAAAATTATAACGATAGAGATGCTAATTATTATATAGAGCAAATTCCATTACATATTTTAGATAAATTAAATGAAGAAGAAATAGATAATATAAAATCTGTAATTTATACCGCAATTCCTCGATTATCGGTTAAGTCAATTGATTTGCGCTTTGTAATTGATCTGCTTTTTGTACGCTATTTTGTTGTGCTATTAATTGGAAGAGATATTCGTGAAAACCAAAGGCAACACCCAGTTAATGGTATTACTAAAATAGCTAATATAATTGTTTCAATTTTATTAATTATTGCAATGAGTTTACTTATCAGTGCAGTTACAATTCTATTTCTCTATCTGATCAAGTCTTCTCTAGGTATAGATATATTTAAAGATCACATCACAGAAGTATTATTTAAACCAAACAAATAAGTTTAAATTGAGATGCATAAATCTAAAATGTTAGATAACGTATCGAGTCTTTTTTTGCTATACAATTGCCATAGCAATATTACATGGATTAAGTATGGATACAGCAAGTCTCAATGCTCTACTCAATAGTGGCGCGATTTTGCCAGAACTAATTGTTATTGGGACATTGGTGCTCGTGCTAATCGTCGATCTGATTGCGTCGGGACGTAAGTCTGCCAATGTTCTACCATATATTGCGATCGCGGGTTTAGTCGCTGCCACAGCCGCACTAGTTTGGCAATGGACAAGCTTAGAAAATCCGATCGCTTTTCTTGGTAGTTTTAATAGTGACAAACTCAGCATTATTTTTCGGGGCATTATCGCCCTATCGACGCTCTTAACGATTCTTGTCTCAATTCGTTATTTAGAGCAGTCAGGCGTAGTCGTTGGCGAATACTTAGTAATTTTGCTCAGTGCTACTTTAGGTGCGATGTTCCTAACTGGTGCTGACGATATGGTGATGGTATTTGTCTCCCTAGAAACTCTGAGTATCTCGTCATACTTATTGTCTGGCTATACCAAACGCGATCCGCGTTCTAACGAAGCCGCCCTCAAATATTTATTAGTCGGAGCTGCAAGTTCCGCAATTTTCCTATACGGAATGTCCTTGCTTTACGGGCTTTCAGGTGGCGAAACATCACTATCAGCGATCGCTTCCAAAATCACGGTTAGCAATACCGCTCTAATTGTGTCGATGGTATTTGTGATTGCTGGGGTTTCTTTCAAGATTTCAGCCGTACCGTTTCACCAATGGACTCCTGACGTATACGAAGGTTCACCGACACCTGTAGTTGCTTTTCTGTCAATTGGCTCAAAAGTGGCAGGTTTTGGACTTGCCTTAAGATTTTTGATTACCGCTTTCCCGCTTGCTTCTCATCAATGGCATGATGTGTTTATCGTACTGACAGTTTTGAGCATGGTCTTGGGGAACGTGGTCGCGATCGCTCAAACCAGCATCAAGCGGATGCTTGCCTACTCATCCATCGGTCAAGCAGGATTTGTGATGCTCGGTATGGTGCTCGACTCAGAAGCGGGCTATGCCAGCATGGTTTTTTACTTGATCCTCTACCTATTCATGAACATGGGCGCATTTGCTTGTGTGATTCTGTTTGCTTCTCGTACAGGTACAGATCAAATCAGCGAATATAGCGGTCTATATCAAAAAGATCCTTTGCTAACTTTGGCGCTGAGTGTCTGCCTACTTTCTTTAGGTGGTATCCCTCCCCTCGCAGGTTTCTTTGGTAAGCTCTACATTTTTTGGGCAGGTTGGCAAGCTCATGCTTATGGCTTAGTATTGCTAGCCTTAGTCATGAGTGTAATTTCTCTCTATTACTACATCCGCGTTGTCAAGATGATGGTAGTCAAAGAGCCTCAAGAAATGTCTGCTTCTGTGCAAAACTATCCAGCGATCGCATGGACTCAGGTTGGTATGAAGCCTCTACAAGCAGCGATCGTATTTACACTTATATTTACAGTGATCGCAGGTATTGCCTCTAATCCTCTCTTCTCCATATCCAATCAAGCAGTAAAAGAAACCCAGTTTCTTCAAGCTAAAGCTCCGATATCAAAACCAGTCGCCGTATTACCAAATACTTGATTATAAAAAAGGGGCGCGATGCGCCCCTTTTTTATGGGTTATTTGATACAGTCCGTGTTCGATCAAACCCGCCACAATAAAGGTCGCAGGGCGCATCCCCGCAATGGGTTTTATATTCTGATTTGTGGCGGATTGGAAAGCAAATTGCTGTAATTTGAAAATCAACTTAACTAAACTTAGTTAACAACTTTAAGAGAGACTGTGTGCGCTGCGTAAGTAAGGTTTTGCGATAAGCATCAGCCGCCTTTCTAATCGCATCTGCTTGAGTGGGATAGGAATGAATTACGCTAGAGAGCATATTTAATCCTTGCTTCGATGCGATCGCTAGAGTGATTTCGCTAATCATTTCTCCTGCATGACGAGCCACAATCGTTGCACCTAAAATGCGATCCTTACCGCGCTGATGTAGGATTTTAACAAAACCCTTCGTTTCTCCATCATAAATAGCCCGATCAACTGAAGAGAAGGGAATCTTAATCTCATCAGTTTCCCAACCTTTAGCATGAGACTCATCGGCATATAAGCCAACATGGGCTATTTCAGGGTCGGTATAAGTCACCCAAGGCATCACCAAATCGCTTAGCTTACTTTTTCCTAACCCAAAAGGAGAAAAGAGCGTATTTTTAATCACGATTCGCGCTGCTGCATCAGCGGCATGAGTAAACTTCCAACTCGTACAGATATCACCTGCTGCATAAATACGCGGATTTGTGGTCTGGAGATAATCATTTACCACTACACCATGCTCTTTGTCATAGTCCACGCCCACATCTTCAAGATTCAGTCCTTCAGTATTTGGCGATCGCCCTGATCCCACCAAGATTTCATCGACTTCTATTTGGTTAAGAGTTCCATTTTGTTGATAATGGATTAGTTTACCCGTCTCAGTTTTTTCTACTTTGGCGATTGCACAACCAAGTATTAAATTAAGTCCCTCGTCAATAAATTTTTGCTGCACAATTTCCGCAGCATCAGCATCCTCGCGATCAAGTAAATGCGTATTTTTATGCAGTAATGTCACTTCACAGCCCAAACGATGAAAAGCTTGTGCTAATTCGCAACCAATTGGACCGCCGCCGATTACTACTAATCTTTTCGGGCGCTCAACTAAAGAGAATACGGTCTCATTAGTCAAATATCCTACTTCAGCAAGTCCTGTAATTTGCGGCTCTGCGGCTCTTGCGCCTGTGGTAATTACTGCTTTTTTGAATCGCAATTTAGTATCATTAACCATGATCGCATTCTCGCCAACAAATTGTGCCGAACCTAGAAATACATCCACACCAAGACTACGAAATCTCTCAGCAGAGTCATGGTGGCTAATCTCAGAACGGATTTTTCGCATTCGTTCCATCACTGCCCCAAAATCAACATCAATATCATTTGATGGATTAATGCCGAAGATAGAAGCATCACGAATGTCCGCGACAACTCGCGCTGAACGAATTACACATTTAGAAGGAAGACAACCGACATTAAGGCAATCTCCTCCCATCAAGTTCTTCTCAATCAACGCCACTTTTAAGCCTAGTCCCAAACCCGCCGCCCCTGCGGCAACAACTAACCCCGCCGTTCCCGCACCAATTACCACCAAATCATAAACAGCCGCAGGTTGAGGATTAACCCAATCAAGTGGATGTACATTAGTAACCAAAGCCCGATTATATTCATCCACTGGCTGAATGAATGCTGCATAGCGATCGGATAAATATTCTTGAGATTGAGTCATAGTGAGTTAAAAATTAGAGATTTAGAGTCGGCGTGAATTTCTACTTTTTAAGTTTAATGTGTATACCACCAAGCCCATGCGATTAGTACTGCTTGAAAAGGTAAACGCCCCCAGCGCAATAAATCTGAATCAGGAATTCCATCCATTTGAATTTGATTAACTGCCATATTTATGTTGGCAGGAAATACAGCAATAAACAACGCAATTAATCCCCATGCTGCGGCTTGACTCACGGGCGGAACTAGTAAACCAATTCCACCTAAAATCTCAAATACGCCACTAATATAAACTAGCGCTAATGGATATGGCAGAAAAGAAGGAACGATCTTTACAAATAGATCAGGGGTTACCCAATGCAGAGTGCCTGCAACAATCATGAATACGGCAAGTAAAACCCGAAGAATCAATTTGATTGTGATCATTAGTATTTTCTCTGAAATTCAATTTGAAGATTGCATTTTAAAGTTCTATTCTAAGATTTTATTCTAGGATTATGCTCAATGGGTATTTCAGGAAACCTAGAATCAAAATTTACGTAAAGCTTAAGTAATCAGAGACTTTCAGTTTTGCAACTATAAGCATAACTGAAATATATACTCTGCGAGCTTTACGAGCTCTTTACTTGATTGGTCTTTCTAAAATACCTTCTGAGCCAATGCATTACTTTAGGTGCAGTAAATTCAATTGGTTTTTGTGTCTACAGTAGGATAGACATACCTGAATATTTCACTAATATTAAGTGTAGCAACTTAAAAAAATCATATATAAATGTATACGAATAATATAAGTAATTTAGAGGTCAGCCGAGAGAACAAAAAATTCTCACAACCTATAGCGATGTTATTAACTACAGTTCTCTCAATGCCGTTATTTGTTAGCTGTGGTGGTTCAAACGGTAATGCTTCTCTTCCACCCATTGATGATTCACGTACCTCTTCTTACAATCCTAATCAGCAACAACAGCAAACTCGTCCAGGTTTATCTGGCGGTCAGAAGATTGGAATAACTTTAGCTGGAGCTGCTGCTCTCTACTATTTGTATAACAAAAACAAAAATGCCAAAGGACAGGGAGCGGAAGGACAATATTACCTTTCTAAAAACGGTAGAGTTTACTATAGAGATTCTGAAAACCGTGCTCATTGGGTAACTCCGCCTACTCAAGGCATTCGCGTTCCAGAAGAGGAAGCCCGCCAGTATCAAGAATACCAAGGCTATAACAATAGAAGTACAGGGCGAGATTTAAGTGGACTTGTATCTCAAGATCCCGAACCTCAATATAGATAGTTATTTAGAGATGGCTAAATTTGACTTTACTAGTATTTTAGTCAGGCAGCTTCTATCTACAAATTTCTTTATAACTCAATTCCCAATTTAATTATTACTAAGAGAAACAATAAGTAGCTAAGCAAAATTAATTACATAATTCGAGCCAAAGTCACGAAGAACTTTTTCAACATAAGAGACTAAACTATCCCAAGATTCATATGCATT